>NZ_JSDQ01000028.1:0-101761 GCF_000813665.1 Neochlamydia sp. EPS4
TAGGCTTTCTTTTTTGCCATGGCGTTTAATTCCTCTATTGTATGATAAAAAGCTACAAACATGGTTTCCTCCTTTCCAAACCTTTTCTCTCCCTAAATTATCCTCCTTATTTGAATTTAGAAAAAGGCTGTTTGCAATTCTCAACAGCTGCTACTTACGGAGTTCGTTTAAATGGTATAAGGATACGAATTCGTTTGACTTGCTTTTTTAATTTTTTTATATTGCCTCTAATAAATAAAAATGCTGAAAAGTCATTACTACCCAAGGAAATAAAATGCATCCTATCTCTTCGACCTCTATTGAAAGCTTGCCCAATGAATTGCTGCTCCCTATCTTAGAGGCTTGCGCAGCTCCTTCCTTATTTAGCGTCTGTAAAAGATGGCATCATCTGCTGGCCTCTGAAGTGATGCCTTCTCTTTATAAACGAATAGGTAAAGTACATGTTTCTAAAGGGGATATTAACAAGCAGGCTTTTATTTTAGATAGAATTTATAAGCTAGAAAGTAGACTTTCTGAAGGAGAAAAAGCTATGACAATCTTCAAGGAGGCCTTTACTCTAGCTAAATCCCTTGCTCCTGCGGAGCTAGAATTTAAATGGAAAACCCAGGAAAAAAGGTGTTTTACTTTGGCTAACTATGCCTCTTATCTTATAAATATTAATCGTCTGTTAATGTGGAAAGCACTGCCTGGTGGAGCGGCATACTTAAGTCAAGAAAAAATCAAGTATTTACCTTTAGAAAAACAAGGAGAGCTTTTTAGAGATTGGATTGCAGAAAGTTGTGGAAACATCGTGGATTTAGATTTATCTAGAGTAGGCTTAACTTATTTACCCTCAGAAATATGCCAGTTATCTAAGCTGCAAACCCTTGACTTAAATCAAAACCAGCTCACTGCTCTACCTGCAGAAATATGTCTGTTGTCTCAGCTGCGAGCGCTTGTCTTAAGCCAAAACCAACTCACTGCTCTACCTGCAGAAATATGTCAGTTGTCTCAGCTGCAAAGGCTTTACTTAAACCAAAACCAACTCACCAGCCTTCCTGCAGAAATATGCCAGTTATCTCAGCTGCAAATGCTTGAATTAAATCAAAACCAGCTTACCAGCCTTCCTACAGAAATATGCCAGTTATCTCAGCTACAATGGCTTGATTTAAGCCAAAACCAGCTTACCAGCCTTCCTGCAGAAATCGGACAGCTGTCTAATCTGGTACGGCTTCGCTTAAATCAAAATCAGCTCACCAGCCTTCCTGCAGAAATCGGGCAGCTATATCAGCTGCAAGAGCTTGATTTAAGAGAAAACCAGCTCACCAGCCTGCCTGCAGAAATAGGGCAGCTGTCTGAACTGCTATGGCTTTACTTAAACCAAAACCAGCTCACCAGTCTGCCTGTAGAAATCGGGCAGCTGTCTCAGCTTACCAAGCTTGAATTAGCGGAAAATCCTTTGAAAGATATCGCCGAAAAAATAAGGCAGCGTTTTCGATTGTAGAATAACCGTAAGTACTTTTTAAATGTGGGTGGGCTAAAATGAAATAAAAAACTTTTAGCCATCTTATCTTTAAACAAGTAATCCGCTTTCCTTCCCGCAACTAAGTAAGCTTAAGCTAACCTATACATTTATAATGACAAGAAGTTTCTCTCTTTTTCTGCAGATTGCTAGGCTGGGAGAACAGCCTTTGTTGATAGGAAGAAGCTAGGCGTATTGTATTCCATCATTCGTTAGAAGAATTAAAACATCGCACCAAAAAGAGCCATTTTTCTCAAATAAGGCACAGAATCAATCTCATTCTTTTAGCCAAATCAAAATTGCCGCGTCACTTAATCCCTAAAACCTGTGGCTGCTCCTGAACGTTTGGAAGGCCCCCCTTTCCTTAAATCTATCCGGAAAAAAACCGCCGGTGGCAGATAATTAAGGAGCTGTTTTTTATTAATGAGGATACAAATTCGTTTGGCTTGCTTTTTTAATTTTTTTATTTTGTCTTTAAGGAGTAAAAATGATAAAAGGTCATTACTACTCAAGGAGATAAAATGCATCCTATCTCTTCAGCCTCTATTGAAAGTTTGCCCAATGAATTGCTGCTCCCTATCTTAGAGGCCTGCACAGTTCCTTCCTTATTTAGCGTCTGTAAAAGATGGCATCATCTGCTGGCTTCTGAAGTCATGTCTTCTCTTTATAAAAAAATAGCCCAGCTTCACTTCCCCAGGAGAAATGCTACTACCCAGCGAACTCTTATGTTAGCTAAAGTTTATCAACTCAATCCTATACTTACCTCTACTGAAAAAGCTTATCAAGTTTTTACCTTAGCTAAATCTATTTCTCCTTTGGAATTTAAAGAGAAAACAGAAGAAAAAAGAGGCTTAACTCTGGCTAATTACGCTTCTTATCTCTTAAATATTAATCGCCTTTTACTTTGGAAAAAACTTCCTGGTGAGGAAAAATACTTGAGCCGAGAAGAAATCAAGCATTTGCTTCTAGAAAAAAAAGGAGAGCTATTTAAAGGTTGGATTGAAGAAAATTGTAAAAACATCACGGCTTTAGATTTATCTCAAATAAATTTGACTTATTTACCTCCAGAAATATGCCAGCGCGCTTTTAAATTACTCCTTACGTAATTAGACATACGATACAGCACATAAACTTTTCATCCTTTTTGGTTCTAAACACACCTTTCTCCAGAAAGGTATTGCCATCTTTTCTAGTTCTTTATACCCCCGATAAATACGATTAGACCAAAAATGGCTAGGCAAGTAATGCCATAGGTTTTACACAGGATTAAGCTTAAGGACTATAAGGAGGTAGAAAGAGTAGGTGAATATTGGAAGGAACTTTAAGCGTTTTACTAGTATGATAGCTAGCTCGGTCTAAAGTTAGCAAAGCATGGGAAGAAGCAGGCAGCGATTGGCTAACTTGCTTAAGCAAGAATTTCCACTCCTTGGCTATTTAACGCGAGTTATCGGATAAGGAAATAGTGGAAAAAAGGCCTTCACATGGCTTAAAAGTATTTTGTATGAGAAAAAACTTAAAGCTGGAAGGTCAAAATGATTGAAAAAGATATCCATTTATTAATCTCCATTTTTTGCGATGTAGATGATTTTTGTAAACAATTTGAGGTTGAATTGCGTATAATATTGGCTGAAAGCCATCACTGAGCACTCACTGAAAAGAGCAATAGAAGAAATAGAGGGTCGAAATTATCATTAAGTGAAGCGATGACTATTGTCATCATGTTTCATAGAAGTGGCTATAGAACCTTTAAAGATTACTATGTCCGGCAAGTTATTCCCTCTCTAAAAAAATACTTTCCTAATGTCCTTTCCTATCATAAGTTTATCACTTTAATGAAAACATGCTTGTTTCCTATTTTTGTTTATTCACAGGCTTGCTTGGGAGAATGTACAGGCATTTCGCTTGTCGATTCTACTCTATTGACAGTATGCCATACTCGTCGCATCCACTCCCATAGAGTTTTTAAAAAAATAGCAATAAGAGGAAAAACCTCTACAGGGTACTTTTATGGATTCAAACTCCATCTAGTGATTAATGATAGAGGGGAAATTCTTGCTTATATGTTAACGCCAGGAAATGTGGATGATCGTATCCCTGTTCCTAATCTGTCTAAAAACATTTTTGGCAAAATGTTTGCCGATAAGGGATATATATCCCGCCAGTTATTTATCAAGCTCTACGACAAAGGCTTATAAATTATTACCAGGCTTAAAAAAAACATGAAAAACAAGTTAATGTCACTGGTAGATAAGATTTTATTAAGAAAACGGGGCATCATTGAAAGCGTTAACAATAAATTGAAAAACTCTTGTCAAATCGAACATCATCGTCATCACAGCCCTTGGAATTTTTTTGTCAATCTAATCAGCGGAATAGTGGCCTATGCTTACGAGCCCTGTAAGCCCTGCATGCAATTTACTCGCATGGAAAAGCAAAAGTTAATGAGTTGGCTTACAGCTTAAGGCATGATTTGAAGCAGCCTTAGATTGCTTTCTTATCCGATAACTCGCGTTGATTTAAGATAGCTACCCTTAAGGCTAATTCATTTCGCAGAACCTCAGCTTTCTCCAAATTATTATTCGGGCAGTTGAAGATAGCAATCTCCAAGTTGCAAGATATATTGCTTATTGCTAGCACGCACAATCTCCTGATTATTCATATAACTTCACATGAGCGAAAGAAAAAGCTCAGCAATCTTCTTGCCCAGCGGCTAATACAATATCTTTACCATTCTTAAGCTCTTCGCTGACGAACTGAAGTGCCAAGCCATTTTGCTTAACGGCAGCAAGCACAACTTCTTTATTTTCTTTTAGTTCCTGGCTGGCGAACTGAAGTGCCAAGCCATTTTGCTTAACAGCAGCAAGCACAACTTCTTTATCTTCTTTTAACTCCCGGCTTGCGAACTGAAGTGCTAAGCCATTTTGCTTAACAGCAGCAAGCATAATCTCCTTATAATTCTTAAATTCTTCCTGTGTCAGCTCCAAATAATCCATTTGTAGTGCTTCACCTGTTCGTATGCTTGCTATAGTAGCATCCTTTAAGGCGTTTGCAATTTTAAAGGCTAAAGAACTGTAAAGCTTATTCATCTTCATCGATTCATCATAAAATGAAGTTATATTTTCATCTATTTGCTTGCGCCAAGCCATTGTTTGGGTTAATTGCTCAGCTGAGCTAGCTTTTATTTTTTCTAGCATTTCCCTTTCTTCTTTAATACTCAGTGTTCCTTTTTTTAAAGATTGCATAACTAATTTTTGACAATCTCTAGAAGGAGCTTGAATGGCTGTTTCATGAAATACAGATGCAAGGCATGAGGGATTTAAAGCAGGCGGTGGACTTTGAAAATTTGATTGTCCATTAACTACCGGGCTAGGAGATGTAGAGGCGGATGTATAAGAGGTAGGACGAAAGCTGGTGGGTTGAAAAGGACGAGGCTGAAAAGGACGAGGCTGAAAAGGACGAGGTTGAAAAGAGGACGAGGGGCTCCAGGTACGAGCATTCCAACTGCTGCCAGATTGTTGAGGCTCTGAGCTAGATGCTGTCGAACTACTAGTTGCGCCCGATTGTTCGTTATTGGTAGGTTGCATAATATTTCTCCTTTAAAAGTAGGTATTATTTAATGTTAAAAAGGGTAAATTAGCTATATAAGAAAAATTCATTTTTTCTCACAAAGTAAAATTTTTTAAATAAAGGGTTTGTTTTTACTGTTATGTAATTGCTTATATACACTTTCTTTATCATCCCGTAGTCTTATCCCCTTGGCTTATAATCTGCTATATAACTCATAAGCCTCATCCAAAATTAGCTATAAAAAACTTGAAGCTATTTTCGAGTAGATCATCTGTTTTTTATAAAGGTTATTTTAAATTTGAAAATCTATAAAAAAAGTTGGCATTCAATTTTATAACCTTTAATTAAAGGAAATAAAACATCCATAAAAGGAGTCTTATGAAAATAGGTTACTATAAGTTCTAATAAAATTAAATGAAACTATTAATAAAAAATATCAATAAGAAAATAGATTAGGTTAGATGCGGCGTTGTTGCGTAAATGGTAAGAAGTGTATGCGATAAGATTGCTCTTTAACGCTTAAGAGCTATAAAATTAGTTTGCTAAAACAAAAATATAGGCAAGCTATGGAAAAAAAGCTTACTTACCGTATATGTAATTGGTCCGAGTATAACAAAGCTTTAGTGCAAAGAGGAAGCATAACTTTATGGTTCTCGGATGGAACCATTAAAGGATGGAGGGAAAATAAAAGCTTAAGGAAAGAAGGGGCGCCCAAGAATTTACTCCGCTGACGCTATCTTATGCGCGTTGATGATTAGGGCCGTTTATCATTTGCCCTTTCGCACTTTGCGAGGATTTCTCTTGTCTCTGATTACTTTGCTGGCTTTGGGACTGCCTGTTCGTTGTTATACGCGCATTTGCAGACATGCTAAGGAGCTTGGGCAAGAGCTTAAAAAGCTAAGCCGTAAGCGTCCGACAGACATAGTTTTTGACTCCACTGGGGTGAAAGTTTATGGCGAAGGAGAGTGGAAAGTACGCCAGCATGGCAAAGCAGAGGACTTGGAGAAAGATTCACTTATGCGTTTGCCCAGACTCACACGAGATTATCTTGAGTGAGTTAACCTCGAGTAATGAAGCCGATGATTTAATAACGAACCAGATGAGCTCCAAGCTGCCAAAAAGCGTAAAAATCGTTTGTGGAGATGGCGCTTATGATAGACAAGCTTTCTATCGATCATCTTATGTTCGAGGCATAGATCCTGTGGTACCTACCAGAAGAGGAGGAAGGCTAAGCCAAGAGAGGGACAAACCTTAGATGAAAAAAGAAATGATAACTTAAAAGTCATTCAAAGCTTGGGAGGCGATAATGAGGTTAGGCAGCTTTGGAAGAAGCTTTGTGGCTATCATAGAAGATCGCTTGCCGAAACGGCGATGTACCGCTTTAAAAGAAGCTTTGGAGGAGACTTTCGCTCTAGGAAATTAGCCTCAGCAAGCAGAATTATATGCTAAATCTTTGGCTATGAATAGGACGACAAAGCTTGGAATGCCCCAAAGGGCAGTGGGTGCTAACTTAGGGATAGTACTTAACAGACGAGCTATTAGATCATTTACGTAACAAGGCCTGCCAGTTAATGACACATATCCTTATTTAAGCTAGCACTAAAAGAAAATTCACGATTTTTTTAAATAGGTGCGGTAAAGAATTTTTTTAGGTTAAAACAGGTCAGCCTAAGTATCTGCTACAGCTATAGAAGGCTTTTAAACTGTCAGAGCAAATAGGCTAATATCATCATGATAACGCGGGCTGGCTACGTCAAAAGTATGATATTTAATATATCTAGATTGGTTAGCTGATTGTATGTCGTCTTCACGACGCATACTTGTATCGGATACTCTCTTTGTGAATTCTTTGCCCTTATCAATAATTTTATCTTTAAAATTTTCTAATAGATTAGATGGCATGCTGCTTGGGATAATTTCCGTGCATTCTTCTAAAGTTAAATATTCACCAATTCCATCGGAAAAGCCAATAATGGTATCCCCCGGACTAATGGGGGTAGTGTGCACATTAATTGTGCCGCTTCCTAAGCCAAAATCAGGCCTAGAGGTAGCTAAAGAGGTATCAAAGGTTCCATTTGCTTTTTTAATGACAATCATCGTGTCTGCTAGCTCTACGCTGAGTAAATAGTAACTGGAGCCAATTTTAATAGTTTGAGCAAAACTAATAGCGGGATGATAAGAGAGGTCTTCAAAAGTACTGGAATTTTTATGGATAGGCCGCGAATCTGAAGTTAAGGTCCGCGCCAATTGTCCAAGTTGATCTGTTAAGAATTGTTGTGCCGATTCAATTGTTTTGAACTTACGCGTCTCTAGAGCTTGCTCATAAGACTGGGTAAAGTTTCGCAATAACTCTTGTAATACGGGTTGCATATACGGATTATTATGCCCTGCGCCATCTACCACATAACCAAAGCCTAGTCTTCCATTCGAGTAGCTGAAATCCGCATTTCCATCTAATCCATCCTCCCGTGAATGATAAGTCGTTTCTTTTGAAAAGAAGGCATCACTACACATAGGCACATGCTTTTCAAAAGCATTTAAAACAGAATTTGGAACATGAGAGAAAGCGTGGATATAGTTACTATTGTAATGTAAGCATTTTCCAATGAGTTTTTGGTAAAAAAGTATCTGATTTGCAGGAGTTAACTTTTGATTGATTTCCTCGTTATGATGGCTGATGAAATTAGCTATATTATTAAGGTTAAGAGGCCCGCATCCAAACCATGCCGCTATTCTGTGGAAAATGGATGTTTGCCTTAAAGGAACAAATCGTAGTGAATTTTCATTCAAAGTCACCATATATTTTTCAGAAGAATCGTTCAAAAAATTTTCAATATGAGTGGTATCAAAGTTTATACGCATATCTTAGTCCTACAAGAGTAAATATAAACATTTCTTTCTTTATAATTAGGAAGAAAACTTAAAGTTATACACGCACATGTATTAAGTCGTTCTGGTCCTGTTCGTCTAAATAAACTCTCCATCCATAGGCAAGGCTTGCAAAGTCTTCCATTAAAAGTGCAAAACTTTGCGCATTCATTTGTTGTAATAAGCCTAAATAATTCAAATCGACATGATATTGGTTTTCATTGACGGAAAGGAAAGTTTTAATAGAGGCACGACTCCAAGGAGCTTTTCTTGCAATCCCATTCCTTACACTTTTTGGAATAAAATTATCTCCCTTATAAACCCTAGTAGTTAAAAATATTTTCGAAGCCCCATCAAAAACTTTTATTCCTAGCTCATTTTCATTTAACTGGAGATGTAAGACCTGATCGTGATCTAACTTTTGAAAAATCTTTTTTAGATCCTGCTCAATTATCATAAATTTACCCAAACTTTAAAAGATTAAGAAGCAGAAAAATTTACTACTAAGCGATAGAGCTCTTTAATATATTATAATAAATAACACATCTTTATTTCAATTAAACTATACACAAATTAATTTTTTATTAAAAAACTTTTCTTCAGCATTTTTGTTAAAACAAAGCATTCTTCTTTTTTTTCAAAACTTATTAAGTTTTCCCGTGAGATAGAGGAATCTTCTTGCCGTTTTTAAAAATAAAGCATTTAGCTACCTTAGGAGTTAGCAAAGATTTACTAGATTCTTTTATAAAATTTTTGATTTTATAGAAGAAATAATCAGCAACTTGCATGCCATTATTTTATGGTATAGCCCAATCAATAGGTTCTTGTTTTTTGGTGCGCAATATGTCATTGACTTTAGAAAAATGACGGCATCCAAAGAAACCTTGTTGAGCTGCATAAGGCGAGGGATGGGCTGCCATTAAAATGTGATGCTTTTTTTCCTCATGGCTAGCAATGATATGACGACATTTCTCTTGTGCCGACTTTCCCCATAAGATAAAAATTAAATTTTCCTTGCCATTTACTAAATGTTCAATGACCGCATCGGTAAAACGTTCCCAGCCCTTTCCGTGGTGCGACAGGGGCTCCCCTTGCCGAACAGTGAGAGTAGCATTCAATAATAAAACACCTTGTTCAGCCCAATGGATTAAGCATCCATGCTTAGGTATAGGTATTTGGACATCTGCATTAAGCTCCTTAATGATATTTTGCAAAGAGGGGGGAGGACGGACACCTTCAGGAACGCTAAAAGAAAGTCCATGCGCTTGGCGGGGTCCATGATAGGGATCTTGCCCCATAATAACTACTCTGACAGACTCATACGGCGTCATGCGAAAAGCATTAAAGACTAATTCACGTGGAGGAAAAACGTTGAAACCTTGAAATCTTTCTCGTTCTACAAATGCTTCTAATTCTTGTAAATAGGGCTTTTGTAATTCGTCTTTTAAAGCTTTTTGCCAAGACAATCCAAGTTCAAATCCTGTCATAATCTTCTCCTAATTTAAAAGAAATTAACAAACCTTTTCAAATGTCACTAGTAAAACTTATAAAGTTTCTTTCCTCTATGCTTTTGATGCTTATCCTAAGCACTAATCTTTTTGCTAAAAAGTTTTCCCGGCCCTCTATCATCTTTTTAAAAACATTGACGATAAAGGAAGAAGGTCTTTATCATATGGCCTTTTAAAGGATACATATGATGAATATAGCTGAAAACAATTTAATTCGTTTTATCAATATATCAAAGAAAAAAGATGGAATTTTTGCCAACTTTAAAGTAAAAGGATTGAGAGGGGGTACCTCCTTTAGCGCTTCTATTTCTGTAGATATAAGTGCCGCTGAAGTAGACCCAACTGATCCTTTGGAAAAAATTATCGAACATTGTGCTCGTATGGCTGTCAGAGATTTCAAAAAAACTGAAATGCAATTCGAAGGCATGACGGCAAATTAATCATTTCTTATCTGAGTGTAGCGCAGCTTGGCTAGCGCACTTGCATGGGGTGCAAGGGGTCGGAGGTTCGAATCCTCTCACTCAGATTCTTATTCCTCTTTACTAAAAATTTTTGTATTTAGAAGTAATGCAAGCGCATTAAAGCTTTATTTTTAAATTATTTCTTCCTTTATTACGCTGTTTAAGACATTTCATAGATAGGCAGCTTCGCTTAAAGATTTCTTCTTTAACTTTTACTGCAATATGCCTGAGCCCAAGAGGCTTATCAAGCTATAGAAATGATATTATCATTAAAAAGATGAGGCTTTTTGAACCACCCTTCATAGATTTATAAGTTAAAAAAATTACGACCTTGCGTGAAGAGATTCTGCGTATAAAGATTTGATTTTCCCCTTCATGGTAAAGTAGGTAGACTTTTCAAAGCATATAAGAATGCTTATATGGGGAAGATAAAAATTAAAAATTAAGAAGGGAATAAAGAGACATGTGCTACGACTGCAAAGCAGTGTAGATAAGTAAGGGCTTCTTCATATAGCCTTGCTTTATAAGCCTTTAAAACTAGCTTATCGCTACTCAAGAAAGAGCTTTGCACGTTAAAGTGTCAAAAAAGCTTAGTCACCACCCAGCCTTCGGAAAGCTGCCTCTCTACTTAATGAAAGCGATTTTATAAAGTACAAGGCTGCATAAGGAGTAGCTGGAAAGTGTATTATTTATTTTTTCTTAAATTTTGCTACGACTTCTAATTGGTTGGTACCAGGAAAAAATAAATAAGCTTGAGCACAGATAAGTTGCCAGCTCTTTGCTAGTTCTTTACAATCGTGTTTAAAAGAGTTCCAACCACAGCTAATGTAGTGCAGTTCCTGAGGAAATTCATTTTCAAGCAAAGCACTAAGCAAGGAGCGATCTAAGCCCTTACGCGGAGGATCTACAATGACTACATTTGCATGATTTAATAGTTCTGTATGAGAGGAAGAGGAACCTGAAACTAAAGAAATATGAGAAAAACCTTGGTGCTGACGAGCTTTTTCAAAAGAAATTTGGGCCCAAGGGTTAATTTCACAGCATTCAATCTTCTCAGCTTTCTTTGCTAATGAAAAACCTATCACCCCCACGCCAGCGTAGTATTCAACAATTTTTTCCTTAGCTATTAGGCTACTTTTCAAATCATTTAACAACCTTTCAAATACAGCTAAATTGGCTTGGGCGAAGTTGGCTGGATGAAAGCAAACCTTAGCGCCCGCAAGCGTTTCCCACAAGTCTTCTTCGCCTTCTACTAACACCCATTCTTTGCCAAATATTACATTTGTTCTCTGCTGATTCCAGTTAATCCATATTGAATGCCATCCATCGGGATTTAGCTCCCATAAAAGCTTGGCCGCTAAAAGCTCTTCTCTTCCACCAGAAGCATTTAGAACTAAAGAAAGCTGTACACGTCCGCTTGACCTATTAACAACACACTGGACATAACGCAACAGCCCTTCCTGTGTGATTTCATTATAAGGCTTGATTTTATTAGCTTTGATCCATGTTTTTAATTTTTCAACGGCTTGGTTAATTGAAGGATGATGCACTTGGCATAAGGGTATATCTACTACTTGATGGGTTCCATTTTCATAGAGGCCGATAAGAGGGTTTTCAGCAGAGCCTCTCACTGCCAGCTTAGCACGGTAACGCCATTTCACCACTTGCTCAGAATAGTAATTAAAAGGCACGCTGTGTTCAGAAAAAAAGTTCTGAACTTCTTCTAAAAGAGGGGGATGATCGACATCTTTATTGATCGTACAACCTGAACAGATAGCAAAATGAGGACAATGGATATCTTTATAAGTATTCATGAAAAAATTTGTAAAAAGTGTAAACTAGTGGGTCCTTAGAGCTTTTTAATAGCTATTCTCCAAAATTTGATATTCAAATACCTGAAGGGAGAATTAGCTACTTGAGGAAAAAGATTATAAGTCTCTTTAGTAGATTAGAGAAAGAAGATCCATCCATTAAGTCGTTAATTTTTTTTCTCTCCCTTATGGATAAGCCGCGCTCCAATGCCAAAAAAAAATTTTTTAGCTTGGAAAAAAGCAAAAAAATTTAATTTTTAAGAAATAAAGGAAAAAAATTTTCTGTTCATAAGTAGGGTGATTTAGGTTCATGAATTTGTGTATAGGCCTGTCGATAAGCTTAAATTGTTATTAACTGGCCGCTTTTCAACACTCTATCAACAACTTATCAACAGACTTAGAACAGAAGTAAATAGATAGGGTTATCTACATTTCCACACCTTAAGAGGAAGAAGAATAAATTTATTAAGAACTATATTCTTCTTTAGTTTAAAGATGCTTAAAATTATTATTTGCTTTTCTTGTCTACAAGAATAGTCTTGTATTCTTCGTTTTTTTTTATTATACCTTTAAGCTATGAATAATTTTTCGCCTGACTATTTTTTTTGATCTTACTACCTTTGCGCATGCTAGACTTTTTAAGAGTTGTACTTTTGTATGGAACGCTTTGTCTCTTATCCCCTCTTACCTGCAAACTCTTGCGTTAGGAGAAATTGAAGCTCCTGTTCCACAGGGAACTTATTTGGTAAATCCTCATTTAATTTCTATCGGTCACGGTACTATTATTGAACCTGGTGCTTATATTAAAGGTCCTTGTATCATTGGCCAAAATTGTAGTGTGCGTCATGGTGCCTACATTCGAGGCAACTTTATTGCTGGAAATGAATGTGTAATTGGCCATGCTACCGAGGTGAAAAATGCTATCATGTTTGACAAGGCTCAAGCTGGCCATTTTGCTTACCTTGGTGATACCATTTTGGGCTCGCGTGTAAATTTAGGTGCTGGAACAAAATGTGCTAATCTGAGATTAAATCGTCAAAATGTTTCTATCTATTTAGATGGAGACTTCATTGAAACAGACTTAAAAAAATTTGGTGCTATTATAGGCGATGATTCGCAAGTAGGTTGTAATTCTGTAACCAATCCCGGAACTTTATGGGGCAAACAGGTGATCTGTTATCCATGTGTAAATGCAGGAGGATATATAGCTTCCCATCAACTTATTCGCTCATCTCAAAAAGCGATCGTTACTCCACTTTAAAAGTCTTGCTATAAAATTTATTATTAAAATTACTTAAAGCTTACTGTCTATGATTAAAAATGATCCTTTTTCTTACATTTTAGCACCCTACCAGCTCTCTTTCGAATCAAGCTTGCGTCAAGCTATCCCTCTGCTAGGTCCTAAAACAAACTTGCGTGACGTCTGTGAGTATGCCTTAATGAATGGTGGTAAGCGTTTTCGCCCTTTTTTGGTACTAGTAATTGCTAAAGCTTTGAATGCCTCAGTAGATGTATCTTTTGCAGCTCTTGCTGTTGAGTTTTTCCATACCGCTTCTTTATTGGCGGACGATTTGCCCTGTATGGATAACGATGATGTGCGAAGGGATAAGCCTAGTGCTCATAAAGTCTATGGAGAATCTCTCGCATTATTAGCTAGTTATGCTTTAATTGCTTCGGGGTATGAGTTTCTTGCTAAGAATGCAAAAGTACTAAGCTTATCGCGAGCACTTCATTCTGCCCATAGTGATAGAATTTGCCTTCTTGCTCTAGAAAATTGCTCATTTAATACAGGTCTTTTGGGGGCTACAGGGGGGCAATTTTTAGATATCTATCCTCCTGATCTAAAAATAAATACCCTAAAAGAAATTATTCGGATGAAAACGGGCACTTTATTTGAGATTTCTTTTGTCTTAGGATGGTTGTATGGAGGAGGAGCTTTAGATAAACTTACAGATATAAAAAAAGCTGCTTATCATTTTGGCATGGCTTTTCAAATTGCTGATGATTTTGGAGATGTCGAGCAAGATGCTCATCAAGGGAAGTTAATCAACTTGGTAGCCAAGTGTGGTAGAGAAGATGCTTTTAAAATGTTTTTAGAGGAAATAGAGGCGTTTAAAGTGATAAGCCAGCAGCTTAATCTGGATGTCCCTGAGTTAAGCACTTTATGTGACTTGCTTACTTCACAAATCAATTCGGAAAAAGTTGAATAAAGCGCGGAAAATCCCGCGCTAGTTTGTTTAGGTGAAACGTAGAGCTTTTAATCTTCCTTCAGCAAGTTTGCATAGCGCTCATGAGTCGCTTTTAGCTTAACAAGAATAGTTTTTATTTCCTCTGAAGAGATAGAAGCTTCTTTTAAAAAACCTTCCGTAAGCTTAATCGCTTTTTTGGATTCTTTTTTTAATGCTTCGGGTTCTAGGTCATTAGCGATTGACTCTAATAACAGGTCCAAGTTATCCCTTGCCATGAGCGAACTCCTATTCTCTTCATCGCTACTTAAAGGGTTAATGTAGTTGCTTAGAGCTTCTCGTAGAGCTGTTAATTCTTCATGCAGCTTACCTGGTAGAATTTTCATCTCTTCTTCTCTATTAAAATCTCTAAGCTTTTTTTCTTGAGCTTGATTGATAAAATCTGTTTCGGCAATTAAAACATCTGCACAAATATTATTTAACTGATCTACATTAGTTCCAATCTCATTTAGATAGTTTGCATTTTCTGAATTAAACTTGGTGGTATCAATTTTTTCCAATATCTCATTTATTTTCATTGCATGGGTTTTAACCGCTAAGGTTAAAAGATAATTTGCCTGATGAAACGAGTAATTATCTATTTCCTGTTCAGAAGAATTTAATTGGATTTCTACATTAGATTCTTGCATCGCACCTTTAAGTTTTATAACACTAGTGCTAAGCAGTCTTAATGTCTCGGAAAACTTATCATTCCTATATTGCTCGCCAGAAATCCAATGTCCTGTTCTAATGCTCTTTATCAAGCTATTTAAACTATCCTTAATTATGTTCCATGTATGACCTTTCCAGGAGGCGCCTTGCTTAGGCATGCTATTTAAGCTCCCTAGGATTTTATTCATTTCAAGGTCTTTTACTTCTTCTACTCTGCGCATAGGACTACTCATCTCTTTCTCCTTAAATTAATAGATTACTAATAAAAATATATAATTACATTGTATAATAAACTATCAATTATATGATACATTTATTATTAAATGTTTTGTTTAGTTTTGTTTGAGATAAGCTAATTAATTAAATAAGGTAGGGGTTTTAAAATAATAAAAATTAAAAAGATTTGGCAATTGGGATTAATGGCTGTGCCTCGAAATGATGTAACCCTCCTTCTGTCTAAAGTGTAGTCTCCTATTATGCTTTGTCATCTAAGTTAGTACCCGTTGGCCAGGAGGCATTTTAATTTTTGCCAGCTTATTTATAATCGCTGTTCTGAATATATAAGGTTCGTCTCTGACGAGCTAGTCTCCCTGTGCGAGGAGCTTCTGCCGAGAATTTTTTGCCATGTTTTTTAAAGCGAAGGCATTCCTGCTCCAGCAAGCAATCTGCTAGGATAGCAGCAGAGCTTTTTCTAAAGCTGCCTAGCTTTATCGCCTACTCCTAAGCCTTTAACAACTTTTAAAGCATCACTTCTCTTGTTTTTGTTGGGCTTGCCCGTCTTCTGGCTTTAACCTTCCTCGTCCTGAAGGCACTAAAGAGTCTATATACCTCGCCTATAAGATAAAGGGAACGAAGGTTGCTTGTAAGCAGCATCTCCATGAACATTCTTTGGTAGCTTAAAGGATCATCTCGTTAGCCACTCAATCATCCGTTTTGTTGCTATCTGCTGCTGGTAATTTACTTGATAAATAATCTCATGCAGGTCTAGGTAAATAAGTAGCCCTTCGTCTAAATTCTCCATTTGCCATTATCAGGCTGATGCATTTTCCACTCTTTCTTCGCTTTACCCTTAGAAGAATCACAGGCTACATCCTGTTGGACGCTTATGATCTAAATTCTTCCAAGCTATTGTCCAAGCTCTTTAGCGCGCCTACAGATGCAAGTATGGGCTCAGCAAGTAACAAATAGCTCAACGTCGGCAAGGCAATCTATTAAGAAGGACGCATGCGCTTGTAGATGCAAGAAAAGAGCTGACAAGCCCTCTAGGCATTTTAGGTAATAGGTAATCCATGCCATCATTTACATTTTAAGCGCAGACTGTCAATAAACTGATTTGCGATCTTTCCCCTTATAAACCGGTTTATTTTTTAAATAGGGCTGGAAATAGATAATTTACTCGAGCAAATTGTTCGCTTTTAATACTCTTTCAATTACCTCTTTCTGCAATTGAGCATACGATACAACACATCATCCTCTTTTCGTTTAGGCAATCCTTCTCCCCAAAGCTATCGCCATCTTTTATAGCCTTTTGTAATTCTGATGGGCACCATTCAACCATTAACGGCTAAGTAAATTGCGCCACAGTTTTCAATCGGTTCAAGCTTAAGGGCTATATAAGGAGGCTGGAAGAAAAGGTGAATGGTAAGAGGAAGTTTAATGGCTTTGCTAATAGGATAATTGGCTCGGCCTAAAATTAGTAAGCCATGAAGAGAAGATGGTAGCGATTGACACCTCTGCTCAAGAAGAAACCCTATTTTTTGGCTATTTAGGAATTGCAGAATCATTTCTTTGGCTCTCCCTTAACGTAGGTAAACAGCCCTAGCTACATCTATGATTGTTATACTCTCTTTACTTTAACAGCTTCTAGCCATGTTTCTTTTTTGCCATGGCGCTTTAAGAGGTTACAAATATAATTCCTTCTTTTCCCAACTCTTCTATCTCTATCGATCTCTTTTTTATTTGGAGTTAGGAAAAGGCTGTTTGTAATCTCAATAATTACACCTTACGTAGTTTTTCTATACGGATATTAACATTTATTTAGGACGATCGCTTCGCCAGAAATTTGGACAAGCTAGCAAACTCTAATGCAGCTGTAGCCTATAAATAAAGTATTAAGGCAGCTGAAAAAATGGCTAGGGCAATAAGAAAATAATAAAGCTACAGGCTAGAGGATCAATAGGGACGGTTAATGGATGCCTTGGTAAGCCATGAAGCCTGCATTGATGGAGACGAATCAAAAGCTTTGTTTTATTTTTCCAACGTAAAGTCGGTAGGCCAAAGTAAATATTTACCGATAGGATATAGCGCGAAATAGGTAAAGTTAGAAGCAGCCTTACATTCTCTTAACTTAACATTTATATGCTTAAAAAAACTATAGACGCTTGAAAAATTAAGGCAGTATACCCAACCCTCTGAAAGCTGTTCTATCAGCTAAGGAGCTTTCACTTATAAAACATGCGACTGCAGAAGGAGCTTCTTAAGAACGTACTATTAAAAATTGAAGGGGGAAGATTTTATTTGAAAAAGGTGAAATGCAAAAAGGACTTTTGCCAAAGTAGGCAAAAGTCCTAAATGAAAAGGGCCCTAAGCCTTGCGGCTTAAAGATTACAATTAAACTTCCATAAGCTCTGCTAAAGATTCTTCAGATTCGGAGGCTTTACTTGTTTTGGCTGCAATCTTATTATTAAGATGCTCTAATACTAAAGTTTCCAGCTCTTCTAGCAACTTGGTATTATTCTTAAGCTCTTCTCTAACGGCTTCTCTACCTTGCCCTAGACGTTGGCCTTTGTAGCTAAACCACGCACCCTTTTTATCTACAATATTGTATTCAGCTGCCATGTCAATAACTGTTCCGGTGCGAGAAATGCCCTCGTTGAACAGAATATCAAACTCAGCAGTTAAGAAGGGAGGGGCCATTTTATTTTTTGCTACTTTGACTCGTACGCGATTACCAATCTCTACATTTTCATTTCCTTTAATTCCTGCTGTGCGGCGAATATCCAAGCGTACAGAAGAATAAAATTTTAAAGCTCTTCCCCCTGTGGTGGTCTCAGGGTTGCCATACATGACCCCAATCTTCTCACGAATTTGGTTAATAAAAATAGCGCAAGTGTTGCTTTTAGCTAGAGCAGATGTTAGCTTCCGTAAAGCTTGGGACATCATACGTGCTTGCAAACCTACGTGAGTATCGCCGATTTCCCCCTCAAGCTCTGATTTAGGCACTAAGGCTGCTACAGAGTCGATGATAATTACATCGATAGCATTCGAACGAGCTAATGCTTCCGCAATGTTCAAAGCTTCTTCTCCACTATCAGGTTGGGAAATTAATAGATTATCAATATTAACCCCGATCTTAGTCGCATAGCCAGGGTCTAAAGCATGCTCTGCATCAATATAAGCCGCTACACCACCATTACGTTGCGCATTAGCAACTATATGTAATGCTAAAGTAGATTTACCTGAAGATTCAGGCCCATAAATTTCCACTACGCGTCCTCTGGGAACTCCCCCAATGCCTAAAGCTACATCTAAAGAAAGGGCGCCAGTTTTAATTACACTAATTTCTCGCTCGGAAGAGTGTTTGCCGAGCGACATAATGGCACCATCGCCAAATTGCTTTTTAATTTGGCTAACTGCCAAATCGAGTGCTTTTTTACGTTCTGCATCGTTAGCTTGAGCCATAATAATCTCCAATTTTAATAAAAATCCAAAGAAAGAATAATAAATTTATACGAATAGATAAAGAGAAAAAGCATGAATGCTTGGTATGAAAAAATTGATTTGCCCAAGCATTTTTTTAAGTTTTTACTGATTTATTTAATTAAAAGCTATTTTTTTAAGAAGAGAGCGTCTTTCAACGGTAGCTAATTTATACCTTATAAATAAGAAAAAAGCAAGGAAAAATTTAGCTATTCCTGAGGCTTCCCATTATAATAATGAATTTTTCGAATAAAACGGCCCTCTCCATCATAAAGAGTAGCTACTCCTTGGCCATTTAAAATTTCGCTTATCGGATTTTTATCCCCTTTTTTGTAATATTCACCTTTCATAATTAGGTCTCGGTCATATTCTTCGATAAGCATCAAACTTCCATCTTGATACCAAGCTGTAGCTAATCCATTGCGTTTATTATTGACTATTTCTCGCTGACTCTCGATGGTACCATTTTCATACCAGGTTTTTACATACCCATTAATTTTACCTTGATACCAATTGATTAACAATTTGGGGCGCGCCTCTTTTAAGCCTTTTGAAAGGAAATACTCATATTCTTCCCCATTTTTTAACCCATTTTCTATATGATAAAGGCGCTGAAGACGATTGCTTTCATCAAAAATTTTTACTTTACCTTGTAAAACTCCTCCTTGAAATTGCTGTAATTCTTGCACATTTTTTTTATTAAAGATGGCTCGATATCCTTCGCCCTCGATAATTTCAGCTATGAGACTACCTTCTCTATCAAAATATTGGCCAGTAACCAATAGTCCTTGGTCAAAATATTCCTGAGCAGCAATTTTTTTTGGCGGCCAGTAGCGTATAGCTTCACCATGGCGAGCTCCGTTGCAAAAAATGATCGTTTGTAAAAGTTGACCATTATCAAGATAGTATTCTGCTATGCCATTCGCTTGATTCTTGTGAAAAGGAATACGTTTCCATATCCTTCCATTTGGATGATAGTAAATAGAATCTCCTTCTAACAACCCCTTTTCATAAGTTATTTCTGTCTGAATGTTACCATTTTCATCCCACGCGCGTGCGCATCCTTCAAATTGCCAGCTTTTTTCAGCGCTAGATGTTAAATCTGCAATCCCTCCAATAAGAGTAACTTCAAGCTTTAAAGTGCCATCTTTATACCACTCTCGGTAAAACCCATAAGCACGATTGTTGACAGCTTCTAAATATTGCCGAGGCTGTCCATTTTCATAGTAGGTAGTAATATAGGCTGGAGAGCTTCCTTGGCTATCTTTTTGATAGACTCTTAAAACTTTTTGATAAGGTTGAGCTCCTAGAAAATTTACATTTTCGTATTGATTCAAGCGCTCTTTATTGGTAATAGTCTCATTAAGCCCATTGCGGTCAATTAAGTTGATGCTAATCAAAGCTGGCTGTTCATTCCTGAGGCTGGTAGGTATACATCCCTGAGCTATACAGACAAGAAAGATAAGAAGTGGTAGGAGTTTAAGTTGTTTCATAAAGTCTAAAGAAATTCTCTTTTTAATAGTTTTAAATCTAGGCTGAAAGCTTCATTATTTTCGGAAATATTTTTTCTATTAATTTTGAAATCTAAAATAAGAAGTTGAGGGGGATGAGAAGGAGGAGCGTAGGGTCCAATAGGGATAGCTTCAATGCGAGATAAAATTTTTTGGATATCTTCCACATCCACTTCCACAGGATGGACAAGTGTTTCGGTAGTTTCTTGAAAAAGAGGATAGGATTGTACGACCCCTTCGGTAAAGGCTAAGCTATTATTATTGGTTAAATGTTCTAATCTTTTTTTTAAGGCATCATCGAAAGCAAAATTTTTGCTGTTTTCAAGTTTTTGGAGACTTTCAATTTCCGTTTCAAGGAAAACCAAGCTTTCCAAATATTTATCAATATAATGATGATCAGCTTCACGAAAGTGCTGGATAACAGCCATATTGGTGGCTTGCTTCTTTTCACGCATGATAGCTGTGTCATGGGTGCAATGGATAGTCTCTTTCAGGTGATTCAACTTTTCTAATTGTGAATAAAAATGCAGAGCCACAAAAATTAAGGGCAGCAATCCGATGAACAAACCATAAAAGAGAAGTCGCTTACGAGGAATATTTTCTAACATTTTAATTATTATTGTTATCCTTATGAAGAAGAGGAATAAAGAGTTTTATCTTTTAAGTAAAACGATGTTCTATAGCGACCATGGCTGCTATTCCATTTTACTTCTCCTTTAGGATCTACGAAGGAATTGGGCTCGATCAATACATCATGGAATTCGCGTGCTTGCTTGGGTATTGAACTTGTAAACTCAATTTCAACTTTTACCTGATATTTTTCCTGCTTTTTATGGTGTTCTGGTCTTTTAACTAAAGCGTAATGAAAGCTCTCTATTTGAATGGGTGGTAAAGGAAGTTTTTCCCCTTTACATTTTCCTATAAGGACATCTTGTGTGCTTAACCAGGCTAAAACATCGCTTACTTTAGGAACGATCGGTAAAAGGGGAAAAATATCAGGGTTTCTCTGTAAGTTTTTTTCAAGGTAATGGACTCGTTCTAAAAGATCTTTTTCAGAGAGCTCTAAAATGTCTTTAGCTTGGCTATCAGAAGCATTAAATAAAGAGTTATTTCCTTCGTAAGAGCTCTCAAAATTAGCGTAGGGCTTATTCATAACCTGTAAGAGTTCAATATAATCTTGCCTAACCTTATCGAGATGATAAGCAAGATAAGATTGAGTAAATATATATAAAGCTAAAGCTAAAGCGATACATAAGCCTGCATAGGCATATAAAGATTTGGTCAATCTTTTCCAAGGATGAGGATAGGAAAATTCCTGTCTACGAAAATTAATTTTGTCTTTTAGAAGAGGAAGACCCGCTAAAGCTATGCCTAAGGGCGCTGCAAATTCTTGCATTTTATCCACAGTTAATTGAGGAAAAATCTCGGGTTGTGGAAAAATTTGTTGCATTCTTAAATCTGAAGCTAAAGAGGCTCCTAAGTTGGGAATTAAAGAAGTGGAACCAGTAATTAATAATTCTTTAACTTCCTGCCCCCTGGCTTGTTTGGAGAGAGAAAAAACTACACGTTTAATTTCTAGGCGCAAACTTTCCCAAGCTTGGTAAGTAGGAACGGCCTGATTGGCGCCCAGTAAGTTACCGTGAGGGTCAGCAAAATTAATCGAACCATCTTCTCCTTCTATCAAGGCTTCTTTAAGTGGTTGTACACCTCCTAAAATGGACTGAGCAGCTATAAGCTTGGAATCTTGTATAAGTACGGCTGTAGATTGCTGAGTACCAAGATGTATGATACAATAAGGGTTAGGCGAAGACACGCAGGTGATAGCAAAATTGTATAAAGCAGCGGGTAAAGCGGTAATAACCTCGGGTTCTATTCGAAGCTGGGAACAGTGTTGTAGATGTTTTTGGATGTAGTCTTTACGGGCTGCTAAAACAGTTAATAAAGACCCCTCTTCTGAATGGCCAATCTTAAGATAATCTAAGACAGCATGATCTGAAGGATAGGGTAGCAGAGGTTCGGCTTGAAAAGCTAATACTTGTTCTATATCTTTTTCTTTTTTTAATTTTATTTCGAGGTGGCGTATAAGCACTTCGGGGGTATCTAACGCTGTGATTACTAAATCTTTCTGAAGGCTTTTTTGCAAATCAGGGTGCTCTTCATAAATGTAAAGCGGATTTACATTATCAAACTTTCCTGTTATTTCAAAAAGCTTGCTAAAAGTGGGCTTTCCTTTATTGTAGGTTAGTTGAATGCCCCTCAAAACGGTTTTTTCTAGCTCCAGGCCTAATGTAATAGAAGCCTCTGGCTTATCCAACATGCGCTTTTTCCTAAGCTTAAAATATTCCCCAACAAAGGTCCTATTATAGGTTAAAGTTCTTAGACAGAAAAGACTTTTTTTTATATATTAGAGTCCTAATAATTTACTACCCCTTATTTTTTATGTGGCTTATTCCTATTGTTGATCTGCTTTTTCAAATCTATATGCTGATGCTTTTTGGCAGAATTATTTCTTCTTGGGCACCGCAACTCATGCAATATAGA
Organism: Neochlamydia sp. EPS4; assembly: GCF_000813665.1. Classification (NCBI taxonomy): domain Bacteria; kingdom Pseudomonadati; phylum Chlamydiota; class Chlamydiia; order Parachlamydiales; family Parachlamydiaceae; genus Neochlamydia; species Neochlamydia sp. EPS4. Next base: position 22,365 of record NZ_JSDQ01000028.1, read on the forward strand.
TTTATGCAATTTATAGCTTTCTATACAGATCCTTATCTCAATCTTTTTCGAAAAATTATTCCTCCTTTCGGAATGGTGGATATTAGCCCCATTCTTGCTTTTTTTAGCCTAAATCTTCTTAAAGATTTAATTATTTTTTTAATTCGATGAAAGACAGAACATCATTTCTCCAGGTGCCTTTTCAGCTAGGGGCTATTCAGCTTCCTAATAATATCTTCTATGCACCTTTGGCGGGATGCTCTGATTATCCTTTTCGTCAAATGTCAGCTAATTATCATCCGGGATTGATATATTGTGAAATGGTCAAAATGGATGCCCTGGTGCGCTTTGACCAAGGAACCTTTCATATTTTGGATTATGCTCGCCGCATGCATCCTATTGGAGGGCAAATCTGTGGAAGTAAACCAGAAATTGCCGGCCAGGCTGCAAAAATTATTGAAGATTTAGGTTTTGATGTTGTCGACTTAAATTGTGGCTGTCCTGTCGATAAGGTGACTAAGGATGGAAGTGGATCTGGAATGATGAAAAATCCTGCCTTGATTGGAGAGGTTTTAGAAAAAATGGTGGCGGCTGTTAAGATTCCCGTGACTGTCAAGATACGAGCTGGCTGGGATGAAAATCTTATCAATGCTCCTTTGATCACACAAATAGCAGAGCAAGCCGGTGCAAAAGCTATATGTATTCATGGCCGTACACGCCAACAGGGTTACCGAGGAGCGGCCAATTGGGATTGGATTAAGGCATGCAAAGAGGTTGCACAATCGATCAAAATTATTGGAAATGGAGATATATTTGATGCCTTGGCTGCAGAGAAAATATTTGAGCATACCGGCTGCGACGCCATCCTTGTCTCCCGCGGAACTTTAGGCCAACCTTGGATCGTAGAAGATATCATTAGAAAGCTTCAAGGGGAAGAGCCTAGGAGCCGTACTCTAGAAGATTGCCGACAGGCCTTGCTTGAGCATTTCAATTATACGATTAATTATCAACAGACACGCCGTGCTGTAGTAGACATGCGTCGAGTAGGTTGTTGGTATCTAAAAAAATCTGCTGGAACACGAGCTTTTAGGGAACAAATAAGTAGAGCCGAATCAATAGAGCAGGTACAAGATTTGATTTTAAACTTCCCTCTAGGGGAAATGAATGAAAATGAAATTAATGATCAATCTGAAGGTGAGATATCTTGTTAAAAAAATTGGCAATTTTATGAAGATATTATTTAAACTTAAAGATATTCAGCCCACAGAAAGGGACGGGGTTGGCAGCAGCGCTATTTATGATAACCTCTTAAATTATAAAAAATGAATACATTGAATCCTTTCCACGAGCTATTAGAATTACATGCTTTAGTCTCGGGACACGTGCAAGGTGTCGGTTTTCGATCGACTACTCTTCATTATGCCTCTCAACTGGGGCTTACAGGCACCGTGCGTAATCTTAAAGATGGAAGAGTAGAAATTATAGCACAAGGCCCTAAGGAAAAATTAGAAAAATTGCTTTCTCTTATCCAAGCACACTTTGGAAGTAGCTATATAGCATGCTTAGAAGTTAATTATAGCCAGCCTTCTAACTCTTATTCACAATTTCAAATTATCTCCTGAGAAGTTACCCTGAGGCTTATTCTCTCCTTAACCTAGCCCTAAATATTGAGTTATAAATCACAGCTTGCGAAGTTGTAGGTAACTATTCTTAATCCTTAAGAACCTCTAGTTTTTGTTTATTCATGCTAAAGTTCTCTCTATTCTCCAGCTTTGAGGAAAAACATTAGATTCCTTCTGTTAAGAAATACACATGGCATTCCAGCTTTCATAGAGAAGCCTGTCCTACCTAGCATTTTTTTTACTTCAGCTTCCTTACCCTAATTTTAGCCCGTGGCTTTTATCTCTTCTTCTTGATAGCCTTGATCTACCCATACTTTTTCTAAGCATTTGCATTGATTGCAATTAAAAAGTCTTCTTAAGCCTTCTTTATCAGAGAGGCTGGCTGCTGTTAGATGGCAATCTATTAAAAAACCTTTAAATATTTAATGAAAAATGTCTTTCTTTTCCTCTAATTTTTTTCCTCCCTCCATCTTAGCCTTTTAGACTGCCATGGCTTGCATTTTTCATGCTCTGACTATCCCTTAAGTCTGCTGGCGGCCCTTCTTTTTTCCATTGACATTCTTTTCTTCTTGCATGGGTATGTATTCATCTTTTCAAATTTCCCGGTAAGCTTCCGCCTAGGGAAATCATTAAACATAGCTTTCCCGGGAGGAAAGTCATGAGGAAGCTATCTTTATTAGCATCCTGGATGATTTACCTAAAGAATAGCAACTAATATGCCTTGTTTGGAAGGGGCATAAAGTCTTCTTCCATAGAAAACAGCAAAAAATATGCTCGATTCCTTCCCATTCTTGGTCGTTCAAATCTTCAGGATAGCTAAGCATTATGCTTCTTCTGCTTTAAATTTGCTTTTATTTTATCAAAAAAAGGGGCGGGCGCTTTCTTATAGGCGTGGTGATCAACTCTCTCTTGAGGGCATATATTTAAAGCTGTTTTCAAGGAAAGAGAAGCCTTCAAAGGCTAATTTTTTTAAAGGAGTGAATAAACGAAGTTTTTTAAACAAAATTATTAAGAGTTTTTTCTATAGAGGTGGCATTGTTTAGGCTTTTCTCCAGCAAAAAATTTAATATTTATATAAAAAATTATCAAATTTTTATTACCAAAAAGCTTGGAGAGAAAGCTAAAGGTGGGTAAATTATTCCTATAAGATAGCGTACTCTAGAGGCCAATATGCCAATAGGAGACAAGACTAACGCTAATGATAGATCTAACGCATATAAGGTAAGTTTTTTAATATTTGCAGCTTCATTCAACACATCCTGTCGCTTTATAGGCTTTCTTTTCCAAAGCTTCCCTAAACATTTTGTAATAAGGTATAGACTTAAGCTAGCCACAGTGGCAACTAAGCTTGCAACAGCTCCAACTTTTCTCCCTACTTTAAATAAAGCTGTGATTGGGGAACTGATTAATTGAATAAAGCAGTAAACTCTCCCTTTCCAGTTAGCCTGCTTGTAAACTCTGGGTACATTTTGTCCAAAATCCTCTCTAAAAGGCTTTAAGGCCTGGTAGCTTAATAAAAAATCATTCTCTAAGTCCATTAATAAGCCCTTCGCATTTTGTTTATTTAAAATTAGATGTCTTGTAATTAATTAGATTTAAATTTTCCTTAAAATAACTACCTAGGTAATTTAAGCCTTTGAGCCACGCACTTACGCTTTTTGGCATACAAGGCTAATAACTCGTTTCCTCTAGCAAAGGCTATCTTAGAATCTTACCACTTAATCGAATGATTGTTAAGGCCCCTTTAAATTTAGATACTTACTCCAGTTTTATTTGTTTTTTTATTTATTGCAAGGGAAAATTCTTTAGCTTTGTTCTTTATAAGCAACTCATTCTGAAACTTTTCAGGTCTTTTTCTGGTAGCTGCACCGCATCTTAAGAAATTATCAACCTTCTAAAAGTGTTGTATGGAGCTAGAAAAGCTAACATGCGTAAGGATCCTCAACGTGCATTAAACCCCGCTCTTCAAATAAACCTTTTTTTGAAGCTCATTCTTTTAATTCCTATTTCCTTAACTTTCTATGATATATAGAAAAGGAATGCCTTTTATTAATTATAGAGAGCTTGGCTTAAGTGGATAAGCATTGTATCCATTAACGATTTTAAGAGAGCATTTTAGAAATGTCTTTTTTTTCTTTAAACATTTCTAAAATGCATTTAGAAAGGGAATAAGGAGATTCTCAAGGATTTTAATTAGCAATACTAGAATTTTTTTCTTGAGAAGATTCTTCCCCTGTAGCGGTCGGGGATAAACCGTGGCATCCCGATTTAGCATAACATCCACAATGCTTATCTTGAGTGCAAGTACACTGTGAGCACTCGCAGTTATTCATAGCTGGAGCAGCAGTAAGAAAACTAGCTGCTAAAAAAGAAGCACCTAAGAAACTTAGTAAAATTTTCATGTTTTTTTCCTTTTTAAATTATTAATTAATTCTAATTATTATTTTGAACAACTCTAAAGACTCTAATTTTCCCCCAGATCAATCACTGCCCTGCTCCCCATTCATTTTGATTGCGGAAAGGCTCTCGTGATAATGAAGATGTTTCCTCCCTTCTTATGCTATCTCGAATTACTTTATGCTTAAAATTCAATCAAATCGTTTAATCAATATTCTAATCTCTTCAATTTTCTTTTTTTGCTCTTCTTGATTTTGAGAAAGGCAGGCTTCGGTCACGCAGGAGGATAGATGGTTATCCAAGATCCGCCTTTCAATGCTTTTTACAGCCGAACGGATGGCTCTAAGCTGAGTTAAGATTTCCGGGCAATACCTTTCCTCTTTAATCATCTTTTTTATTCCTTCTAACTGCCCGCTTATTCTATTTAAATGCGAGAGTTGATCATGATAAGAGGGGGGCTTGGCTTGTGTATGTTCACCCTTTAAATTTTTCATAAATACTTTTTGTGTTATAAATATATACCCTACCCCCCCAAGGTATCAAAGTAATCAAATCCATGTCAACAAGAATGAATTTTTTTCATCCGCTCTCTTCGATTTTCTTTTAGCCAGACGTTTTTTAATCCAACTATTTCTACCATTTAAAAGAGCCTAAACTAAAAAAAGTTATGCTTGCTTAATGAGCTTAGTGCATCTTATTAATTAATATGCCTGAAAATATCTACTGCTAGATTGAGTTATAGGCAAGGTTTTTTGGACAGCATATAGGGTGGGGGGATATCTAAGATAATTGGCAGAAATTTCTTATATAAAAGTAATGTGTATAAATGTTTATTTGTATCTCTTCATAATTTTTACTGGTTCTCTAGAGGAAAATAGAGAGTGAACACTGTTCCTCTTTTAGGGCGATTATGAACCTCAATTTTTGCTTGATGAAGATCCGCGATTGTTTTTACTACGGCTAGCCCCAAACCCATTCCATTAGATGGCGTGCCAGGAATTCGATAAAATTTTTCAAAAAGCCGAGGAATAAAATTAAGAGGAATGCCTGGCCCTTCATCCGCGACAGAAAGAAGAACAAAGTTTTCCATCTTATGAGAAGAAATTAAAATTTCTTTACCTGGCAGAGAGTAAGCAGCAGCATTAATTAATAAGTTACAAAGAAGAAGTTCTATCAAAGAAAAATCATAATAAATAGGAGGGATATCTTTATCGACTTCAACTTTTATGATATGTTTTTCAAGGTTTTTTTGTAAGCTTGCTACGCTCGCTTCAATCACTTCAGAGAGGCTTAGTAATTTTTTGGAGACTTTGAGAAAGCCTGTGCTTAATTGAGACATAGTCACTATATTCTCTACCATGCGATTTAAATAATTAGAGGATTCTTCAATCTGTTGAATCTTATGCGAACGAAGCTCTGCATTCTTGGCAAGTTCCGCACTTTTTAGTTCACGTGCTGCCCCCCTGATTGAATGTAGGGGTGTCTTAAACTCTAAAGAAAGAGAGCTTAGAATGTTATGTTGAACTTTTTCAATCTGTTTAAGATATTCATTTTTTCTTAACTTTTCTTCTTTAAAGGTTCTTTCCACATAATGAGCTACCTGTTGGCAAATTGTTTGAAGAAGAGTTATTTCTTCTTGTTGTATCACTTTAGGGAAATTAGGTCGAAAAGCTAGAATGCCTACTGTTTCTTTAAATCCTTTTAAGGGTAGGTAAAGATTATTCACGGATGATAATGTATCTGTAGACCATCCTGCCATTTTTGTGTTTTCAAATACCCAGGTAGCCACCGCTTTCTCTTTTTCATCTTTTAGCAAATCGGTCTCGACATGGATCATAAGACCATCATCAACTTTTTTCAGAAAAATTTCGGCTCTTCCGTCTAGCAAGTTATTTAGGCGAGCACAGATAGATAAAAATAATTCTTTATTAAAAGAAGTGGTAGCTAGTTCCTTTACAATTTCATACAGCACTTGTGATTTTTCTTCTCGATGCCTAAGCAGTTGCTCGCGTTTTTTAATGCGGTCAGTAAGGATGCTTAAAACGCAAGTAGCGGCTGCAAAAGATAAAAATAAACCTATTTCCATTTCTCCAAAATAAGGTGAATTAAAAGAAGGTAAAAAGAGCATGGACCAAATCAAAGAAAAAATTGTGGCCGATAAAACAAGCGGACCTTTTCCTAGGAATAGGCTAAAGCCTAAAAAGAAAAAAAAGAAAATAAATCCTACCATTTGGTAGCTTAGGTACAAGGAGCATACTCCCCCTAGCATAGCTATAAGTAGGGTAAAAAAAAGGGCCCATCCATAATCTTTATAGGTGCTTGTAAATTCTACTTTAGCCCAGGGAGATGCATTTAGGGGAACAGAGGCATCATGATGGATTACATGTACATCGATACCGCTAGCCTCTTGATTGAGGATATCAAGAAGATTACTCATTCCCATCAATTTTTTAAACAAGGTGTTCTGTGGACGACCAATAATAATTTGAGTAACGTTTTTTTGTTTGGCCATCCTTTTTAAGGCTATTCCTATAGAAGTATCTGCAGTTGTGATAACTTCTGCTCCGAGTTCTCTAGCGAGAGAGAGATTTTTGGCTAGCTGTTTCTGATCCTTTTCACTTAGCTTCTTCCCATTATCGACATGCAAAGCAATCCAAGGAGCGTCTAGGGTAAAGGCATAACGGCGTGCAAGGCGAATTAAGCGTTGAGAATGAGGGCTGGAGCTAATCGCTACCATTAGGCGTTCAGAAGGTTTCCATAAGCTAGATCTTTCAGCACTAGGCAGTAATCCATGCAGATCGTGATCCACTTTTTCTGCTGTTAGCCGCAGCGCTATCTCTCTTAAAGCCGTTAATCGATCAACTTGGAAAAAATTTTTTGCAGCAATTTCAGATTGAGGCCCTATATAAACTTTCCCTTCTTTAAGGCGCCTTAAAAGTCCCGTAGGAGTGATATCCACTAACTCGATTTGAGAAGCTCTTTCTATAAGGCTATCAGGAACAGTTTCACGGATTACAATGCCTGTAATTTCTTCCACTACATCCTTACGGCTTTCAATATGTTGAACATTTAAGGTGGTGTAAACATCGATTCCTGCTTCAAGGATCTCTATTACATCCTGCCATCGTTTCGTATGGCGCGACCCAGGAACATTGGTATGCGCTAGTTCATCTATAAGAACGATATGAGGCTTGCGTTTGATAATGGTATCTATATCAAGCTCTGTGAAAATGTTTCCTCTATAGCTAATGGATTTTTCAGGAATACTTTCCAAACCATCCGTAAGAGCAGCGGTCTCTTTTCGTCCATGGGTGTTAATGACACCTATGACAATATCTACTCCTTCTAAGCGACGTTGTTGACCGTCCTCTAGCATCGCATAAGTTTTACCTACGCCAGCAGCCATCCCAAAAAAAATTTTAAGTTTTCCTCCTTTACTTTTTTCTTCTTCCCGGTTAATCAACTGAAGTAAAGCTTCTGGATCTGGGCGATCTTCTTCAACCATAGGATGCTTGCCTTTTTTTTACCTTCTATAACTTTAATTTGAGTTTACCACAAACTAATTGTCTTTCCTTCCTCTTTTTAATTCTAGGCTTACTATGCTGCCTCATTAAGGGAGGCAATACACAATTTTATTAACTTAATATAAGAATAAGCTTTTTATTATTTTTCTTTTCCCTTAAAACAGGGCCTGTCCCCCTTTCCTTTGAAGCCAAAATGCGGCTCGGCCAACTTACCATCCTATTGTTTGTAAAGTAGAGATAAATTTAATAAATTTTTTATCTTATTGATGAATGGTAAACTTGGTTAATTAAAAGTTCAACCATTCAAGGCTAGGTCTCCAAGGCAGCTAGATGCTTGAGAAATATAGCAAGCCCTTTGCCTCAACCCATAGGCGCTGCTTATTTCTTTTCCTTTAACCTATGATCAATCATTAGTTCCCTCTTTTTCCCTACTAAAAAAATCACCATTGCTAAATGTTGCCAATTTAACATTCCAGCAAGCTAAAGCAAGGCTTGCATTGTATTATCTAGCCAGCCATCTTCTTACCTTCTGACTAACCTGGATAAACCCCTGAACTAGAAACGCATTATTGCTGTGTAGGCAACATCATGCCTATGTGAGCTGTAACAAAGCATTCAAAAACTGCTAGGGCAGAATTTTCTGCAAACCGCATGCAGATAATCTTTACATCCTTCTTAGGTCTTGTTAGGAAAGAATGATTTTAGAATTAATTATTGTGCCTCTGGTAAATCCTCAAGTTTTCCCTCTTTCACCTTTTCCTTTTTTACAATAAAAAATGATTGGATAGGGCTAACGTGAAACATTCATTAGGACTGGGGTAAATTCGTAGAGTACAAAAAATGGAAATGTTTTTCCCAAGAATCTGTGTTGTGCTTTCTTGCAAGGAGTGAGCAGATAAGGTAAGTAGACGAGCTAAAAAATTTGAGGAATCTTTAAATCGGAAACGAGTAAGGTTCCCATGCTTTTGCTAACTTTCTTGAAAATTTTGCTTGGCTTAAGTACTTTAACTTACGCTAGCTGCCACCAGCCATTTTAAAGAATAGCCTTGTAGTTTAATGTCTAAAAAACTTCCTGAAAGTTATGTAGCAAGGCTATTTTACATTAAGGTTATTTTTTGCTTTAAGTGAGAGGGATAGGAAAAAGAATAGCTAAAAGAAAATGATAAATAAGCCCTTATGAAAGTAAATTTTTATTTTCAATTGCGTTGGATATTAAAATTCAGCTATATATTTATTTTTTAAATATTGAGCTAACTTATATTTTGATCTAAGTTCCATCTTTTCCCGCTATATCTTGTACGGGCAAATATTTTTTTGCCATGGAACTTTTTTAGGGAAAAAATAAAACAGCGCATTTAGCTCATTTCTGTCATTGCAAACCATGCTGCATACTATAGCTGCATTAATAGTTGATCCACCAATAGGCGTCTTTTCCTACCTTTAACTTTCATACCCTCTCCGTATCAGCAGAGCCCTTTTTTCAATAGTTTTGACACTTTGGCTATCGACTATAGCTACACTTAAGTTCTATTAATCTACCCACCCTTTGGCAAAGCGAATGTCTTAAATAAGTGTTAATTTGTTCGAATAAATGGCTCTGTTTTCATCAATAAATTAAAGGATAAACTGATTTCCAAGATGGAAGATCATAAGGAAGATCTGTCCATTAGCAACTTGTCTTCAAGATGTAAAATGTTGGCATTGAGCATCTCTCGTTTAGAGGGCTTAAGTGGCCTGCCAGCTTTTTTTGTATACAATATATTCAAGAACTTGTCATTCTTGATTATTTAATGTGCTAGGATAAGCTTTTTTTGCCATACTAGGCTCCAGCTAAACAGCCTATATTTTAGCTTATTTTAATACCTAAGAGAATGCTATTGATTATTTAAGTTTTTATTATTATTGATAATTAATTTTTATTTCTTGACTTTTAAATATTATAAAAATATAAGAATAGATAATTTTTTTATATTGAATTTGAATAATTAAGTTACATAAATGCAAATTAATAATTTATCTTATTTCCCCCCTACTCTGCTAAATCCTTCTTATTCTTTTTCCTCACCCATTTTGCGCTTACCCGAAGAGCTTCTTACCCTTATTTTTTCCTATCTTTCTACGAAAGATTTAGTTCATGCAGGCATGGTATGTCGCCAGTGGAATAGGATAAAAGAAGACCCTATTCTTTGGACCTCCCTTTATCGTTATGATTTTCCATTTTTTACTTCACCTAATTCGTCATATACTAGGGCTATGTATATTAATAGCTTTGTAACCCAAAACAACTTAAAAGCAGGAAAAATTCAAAAAGAAATTGAGCTACCACCGTATGTAGGGGGGAAAACATTCTTTGATTTTTCTGATAGTGCTGGCTTTCTATTAGTAGAAGTTGCTGACAAAACGCGTCTATGGAATTTAGCCCGCGGTCGGTTTCAGGATTCTCCTACCCAGCTTAAGGGTGACATTTGCTCTTTGTTTTCGCCCGATGGAAGCCTACTAGCGACAGCCTCTTCGGATGGTACTGTTCATCTTTGGAATATCATTACCTCTGCACTTGTCCACAATCTTAAAGGACATACAGGCATGGTGATCCATGCAGTTTTTTCCGGGGATGGAAAGATGCTTGCCATCCTTTCGGATGATAGATTGGTGCACCTTTGGAAAATCTCTACAGGAGAATGCTTACATATCTTTTCCCATAATGAAGAGATCATTCATGCAATTTTTTCACCTGATGGAAGAACTCTTACGGTAGAAGACGATAACAACAAATTACATCTTTGGGACATTGCCAAGGGTCAACCTATCCATGTTTTTAATTATGATGGGGAAATTTATGAAAACGTTTTTTCTCCTCATGGAGAGTTACTCGCTACCATCTTTGAAGAAAAAACTGTACGTGTTTGTAAAGTGCCTACTGGTGAGCTTCTCTATACATTAAACCATGAAGGAGACTTATGGGATTGCTGCTTTTCACCCGATGGAAATTTACTAGCAACGGCTTCACAAGATCATACCGTGCGCCTTTGGGAGGCTGTGAGTGGCAAACTTCTTCATACCTTTAAACACGCTGGGGAAGTCAATAAGGTCGCTTTTACACCTGATGGAAGTAAGCTTGCCGCAGCATGTCAGAAGAATTATGCTATCCTTTGGGACATCTGTTCTGGACAAGCTATCCATTACCTTAAACACGAGAAGGAAGTACAAAGTGTGTTTTTTAGCCCTGATGGTAGTGTCCTTGTAACGACTAATTTCCAAGGACAAGTGAATCTTTGGACAGTAGCAGAAGGGGTACAATTTGCTAATTTAAAAAGCGCCAGCACTATTTATAATGAAATACGCGTGGTTTTTTCTAAAGATGGAAGTATGATTGTTCTTGCAACAGATTCCAATATTCGTATTTTAAGTTTTAATCCTCTTTTTCTTAAGTCTTCGTTTTCATAAACTTAATCTTTATCTAGAACTTAAGCCAGCAGGTAATACGCTTTAAAAAAACTAAGTCTGCATACCTAATCCTCTGAAAGTTGCCTCTCTACTTAATGAGAGCAGTTTTATAAACTATCGGATTACATAAGAAATAGCTTGAAAGCGTATAATAGCTTTTATACGCTAGCTAGATCAGATTAGATGTTTGACAATCTTGCAGCATAGACCTGCGAGAAAAGCTTGACTTGAAAGGTTTATTTATATAATAGCTTCAAGCAAGCAGCTCTAAATTAAGCCTAGTTCGCTAGTCTTCGAATATTTAAAATTTTTATTTTAAATTTATAGAAGGTTTTTTAAGCTCTTTAGCCTCTAGCTAAAACAACTCTATTAACAAAAGTTTTTAAATTAAGTCTAATAGACTTTATCCTTTTAGCTAGAATTATTTTTAGCTAGATAGGTAGTTTTTTTATAAAAATTTTGCATATATTCGCGTAACTTCTCACTGGGAATAAAAATATGCTGGCAAGGAGGGAGGCTATTCAAAAATTGCTGTCCGTATTTTTTTGTAATCAACCGTGTGTCCAAGCATACAATACAACCTCTATCATTTTTGTTACGAATAAGACGACCAAAACCTTGTTTGAATTTCACGATTGCATTAGGTAAAGAATACTCCATAAAAGGGTCGCCCCCTTTAGCTAAAATTGCCTCGGTACGTGCTTGAGTAATAGGTTCGGTAGGTACCTTAAAGGGTAGTTTAACAATAATGACACAGCGAAGTGCCTCTCCTACTACATCGACTCCTTCCCAAAATGAGTCTGTTCCAAATAACACAGATCGATCGGTCTTTTTAAATTTATTAAGCAGGGTTTGACGATTGTCATCGCCTTGTTTAAAAAGAGTATATTTATATTGCTGAAGACGTGCTTGCAGAACTTGGCAACATATTTTAAGCATATTGTATGAAGTAAAAAGCACAAAAGCGTTTCCATGGCTGGCCTGAATGCATTCCCAAATTTTCTCTGCTGCTGCTAAATTAAACCTGCTATCAAGAGGATTAGGAATATCGTTAGGGATAGCTAATAAAGCTTGCTTGCGGTAATCAAAAGGAGAATCATAGATGTTTTCGGTTAGCGTAAGCTTGCTTATGTAAGAAGGAGTAAGCCCTAAGCGTTGCTTGGTAAAAGTAAATTGCTTATTGGTAGCCAAGGTAGCACTGCAAAGAACTACGCTACTAAAGGGTTTGAATAAATACTCGGCTAAAGCTTTTGCAATATCTAATTCGGCATCTGCAATATTTACATTAATCATTGTTTTAAGCAGCTGGGCTTCAATCCACCTTACTTTACTAGGAGGGGGAGCTGTATCTACAAACTGTTGCAGGATAAAACTCGCGTCTGCCAATCGCCCGCAAAGAGCTTCGATTTCATAACGAATACCCTTAGAAACTTCATTAAGAGGCTCTTGACCTAGCGCTTTAAGAGCATTTTCGATGCTACTGATTACTTGTACATACTTTTGTAAGCTAGTAGCTAAAGCGTGAATATGACTTTTAATTTCTCCTACCCATACAGTATGCTTATAATGCTCGGGCAAGAGGCGGAGTTTGTTTTCATTAGAATGTTCTTCATTAGGCCTTATACCAGCTTTTGCTATGCTAATGAAAGCATGAAGCTTATCAAAGCCTTCAGTAATCAGCTTAAGAAGATCGATACGTATGCCTGGAAGATCAATATTGAATTTACTTAAAAGGGAGCTGATTTCTGTTGGGGGCGCTTTAGAATTATAGTGAGCAAGAATTTTTTCTTTAAGTTGAGCTAACTTCCCTTGAGTTTTACCGCCTTTTTCTGCTGCTAAGCGTCCTACCACTCGCAATAGATCTAGCTGATTTACTTTTTGAGCAAAATACTCTGTAGCAATATCTTCAATATGATGAGCTTCATCTAAAATAACTTTGGTATAAATAGGCAAAATGGAAGGGTCTTGATAATTTTTAGATTCAGCACGGCTAGCCAAATCAGCAAAAAGCAAGTGATGATTGACGATTAATAGATGCGCTTCGTTAGCTTCTTTTCGAGCCTTAAAAAAATGGCAGTCTTGATAAAAAGGGCATTGGCTTTTACTGCAAGTATCATTTTCTGCACAGACCTTGTCCCATAAGTGTCCAGAAGGCTCAAAAGTTAAGGAAGACTTAGAACCATCATAGGTCGTATGTGCCCAAGCATCAATACGAGCAAATTCCTCTGCTTCTTGAGGGGCAAGAAGGAGTTGTTCTGCGCGTGTTTCTTCCACTTTTCGCAAGCAAACATAGTTGCGCATCCCTTTTACAAGCACTGCTTTGACAGTGATATTAAGCGCTTGGGCTACGATAGGAATATCTTTTAAAAGAAGTTGCTCTTGTAGGGTGATTGTATGCGTGGAGATAACCGAACGTTCTTTTCTTTGGGCTGCCCAGAGGATAGCAGGAATAAGATAAGCAATGCTTTTACCCGTCCCTGTTCCTGCTTCTATTAAAGCTATTTGATCTTTATTATAAGCTTCAATGATGTTTTGCATCATTTTCTGCTGCTCTTCACGCGATTCAAAACCTTTTATAATTTTACTAAGGTTTCCTTCAGGTTGAAGAATTTTTAAGGCTTTCTGAGCATCAACTCCTTCAATGTTCTTTTCTCTGGGTAATATGCTGCTCATGAAAATTGGGAAGGGTGAAGTAAAAGTAAGATTAATTTAGAATTTGAATTGAACTATATCGCTTTACAAGGATCTTTTCAAGGCCCCTCTACTTTTTTGAAAATAAAGAGTAAATTTATTTTTTAAATGTAAGGATAAGGAGTAAGTTCAGCCTATGGATTAATTTTTAGGGCTACAGGTAAAAAGGGTGCTAAGGAGCCTATTCTATTCCTCTCCTGCCTTTTATGATTACCATTTACTTTTTTGTTGAAGCGATAAAATAACTTTAGCTTTTTCGCTTATAGAAAAGCTGGAAGTTAAAAATCACTCCCTCTATTCAACCTCTAGCAAATCTAAAAAGGCTTTTAACTGTTTAGAGCGGGTAGGATGGCGCATTTTCCTTAAGGCTTTGGCTTCAATTTGCCGAATACGTTCTCTAGTTACATTAAACTCTATGCCTACTTCTTCAAGCGTTTTAGGCTTACCATCTAATAATCCGAAACGTTGAATAAGAACTTTTCTTTCCCGATCCGTTAAGGTAGAGAGCACTTCATTCATCTTATCTTTCAAAATAGAGTATCCTGTGGCTTCTGCTGGTGAATCGGCAGCAGTATCTTCTAGGAAGTCTCCAAATTGACTCTCTCCTCCATCACCTACTTCTGCTTGTAAAGAGATAGGATGCTGAGCAATCTTATAAATCTCACGCACACGCTCAGCAGTGATACCCAGCTCTACAGCAAGTTCTTCAGGATTGGGCTCTCTACCCGTTTCCATCATCAACTTTTTAGCGCCCCGTAAGACCTTGTTAATGGTTTCAATCATATGTACAGGTATGCGGATAGTTCTGGCTTGATCGGCGATAGCACGGGTAACAGCTTGGCGAATCCACCAAGTTGCATAGGTAGAAAATTTATAGCCACGTCGATACTCAAATTTTTCCACGGCTTTCATAAGGCCCATGTTACCTTCCTGAATCAAATCTAAAAAGGAAAGGCCTCTATTCGTATATTTTTTGGCGATAGAAATAACCAAACGTAAATTGGACTCGACCATTTCTCTTTTGGCTTCCTGACTTTTGTCCATCCAACGCTGCAGCATCCGTACGTCTTTTTTAAACTCTTCTAATGTCCTACCTGCGGCAATTTCACGTTTTTTAAGTTTTCGTTTGGCAGAGGCTAGCTTGGCAGCAGCAAATTTATTTCTTTCTGCCCGAGGAGTTAATTCTTGAATTTCTTTTTCTAATTGTAAAAAGCGGTCATAGGCTCTTAAGATAAGTTCGCCAAAGTCTTCAATAATGTTATGCCTAACATGAAAGCGACGTAAGTAAGCTTGAGTACGAATACGACATTTCTCTACTTCTTCTAATAGCGAGGGCTTATTCTCTTTATTTAGGTCAGGATCATCGATTTTTTTAAGAAGCTCTACTAGATGTTGCTCTTCCTGTTTGAGAAGAGCGCATAGTTTAGGTAAAAGATTAAGAAACTCTTGCTTGTTAGGCACTTCTTTTTCTGCCACACACTTGTCAAAACGCTCTTTTCCTTGTAGCAAATATTGAGCAATTGCTATGGTCTCAGCAGTGGAGTAGCCAAAACGCATAATGATGCGTTCGATTTGGATTTGCGCTTTTTCGATTCGTTTGGAAATTTCAACTTCCTCTTCCCGGCTTAAAAGGGGAACAGAGCCCATTTCTTTTAAGTACATTCTTACGGGATCATCAGGAGTGCCTTCAGAACGTTTAGGAAGGCCTTCTAATTCTTTCGCTTCTTTCTTACGCTCCTTTTGGCGCTCAACTTCAGATTGATTAAGGATTTGGACGTCCATGCCACTTAAAAAGATCAACACTTGATCAATCTGCTCGGGCGAATCAAAAGACATGGGAAGAATATCGTTAATTTCCTCGTAGGTGATATACCCTTGCTCTTTAGCAATGGAAACGAGTTCATCCACTTTCTGTTGATGTTGGTGAGAAAAATTGCTTTTAAAGTTATCTTTATTCATGTTGCTTTTATGTAATGGTATTGACGAATTGCAAATTTTTTGTGTAATATGTGTTTAAAAGCCTTATTGAAAGGGTAGCTTTGTCGGCTCATAAAACGTTGAGAAAGTAATATTACAATCAATATTTCCTTAAAAAGGGTATAGGAATATTTAGCTATTATATTGATTTTTGTCAATCTATACCATCTTTTTCTTTTAAATAATGTCCCAGTGAAAAATTAACTTCATACTCGGATAAATGCATTTTGTCAAAAGATTTTTAAGCGAGCGAAAAAGTTATGCACTTTTATGCCTTAGATGAAAAAGAAAATCTGGTGTCTGCTCATCAAGCAGATAAAAGACTGCATTATTATTGTAGGGAATGTCTAGGCCTCGTCAAGTCGCGGGGAGGTCTTTTAAGACAGATGCACTTTTATCATCTAGAGCCTAATCAATCCTGTCGACAAAATGGCAAATCCCTTGTCCATTTACAGGTGCTGCATTATTTACAAAGTTGCTTACCTGATTGTGACTTAGAAAAAGAATTTCCTCTTATCAATCGCATTGCAGATGTGTACTGGGAAAAAGAGGGCTTAATAATAGAAATTCAATGTTCCTCCATCTCTGCTCGTGAAATAGAGGAGCGCAATCAAGATTATGCTAGAATAGGTTATCAAGTTCTTTGGATATTACACGATCGCTTATTCAATCGCCATCGTTTAACAGCCGCTGAGTATTTTCTACAAGACTCCTTACATTATTTTACCAATATCGATTCCGAAGGGGTAGGATATATTTATGACCAATGGGATAGAATAGAAAAAGGCAAGCGTGTATTTACGCTAGGCTTTCGAAAAGTAAATTTTTTCTCTTACCATTCTCATCTTAAAGAATCCTTGGCCTTGGGTAGCTACCCACCTTGGATAAAAAAAAGGCTGGAATCATGGAGAGGATATTTTACAGGCGATTATTTGGACTATTTCTTAACCATGCAAGAATCAGAAAAAGCTGCTTTATTGTCAGCTCTTTCAGTAGATGAGCAATCAGGAATTATGCAAGTAGGAAAAAAACTCCAGCCAGGGGTAAAGAGAGCGTTAAAAAAATTAATCCGTCTAATTAGCTTTTCTTATCGCTTAGGATTAAATTATATCCTTGAGAAATTAGCAAAATAATATTGCTGCGGAGCAATTGCCCTTTATCTTCTAAAATTTATGGTGCAAGTGCTTCGCAAAGGTATTTATAAGGCTTTAGCCGCGCGAGCAGCAAAACGTGCTTTAGTACGATTAGCTTTATTAACTTTATAGACGCCTTTTTTTACACCTTTATCCATTAGGCTGTAAATTTCACTTAAATGCTTATGATTTAACGCCGCATCTTTTTTGGAAAGATTTTCTTCTAGAGTACGTACCGCTGTTCTGACTTGCGATTTAAACACTCTATTAATCTGATTTCTTTTGATGCTTTGAAGATCTCTTTTTAATGCCGACGAACGTTTTTCTTTTTTTTTCTCACTAGGTGCTTGAGCCATTTTCCCTCTTAAATGTTTAATGACATAAATTTATATAAGAAGAAATTATAGGCATTGCTGTATAATTCGTCAAAGCCAAACTGAAATGCTTGGTATTAAAAACATTTATCCTTAATAGCATTAAGCTCAAGAAGTATTGTATGAAACTTACCTTAGACCAAAATCTTTCATTGTTAGACGCTTTAACTCTTTTATCCCCAAATAGTTCTAAAACCACTCTACGCTCCTGGTTAAAAGAGGGACGGGTGTATGTCGATGAAAGTGTAGAAAAAGTCAGTAGCAAGCTGATTAAAAAAAATCAAACAATTACCGTAGGAGCAAGGCCAGATCCTTATATACAAGATTTACGGGTATTATATGAAGATTCTCATTTAATAGTGATTGATAAGCCTTCGGGTTTATTAAGTGTGACTAGCGCTTTTGAAAAAGATAACACCGCGCATGCTCTTTTAAAAAAACATTTTCGTCCGCGTAAGGTCTATGTTGTTCATCGGTTGGATCAAGATACTTCTGGTGTAATGTTATTTGCTTTTTCAGAAAGGGCTTATGAAAAATTAAAAGAAATTTTTGCAGAACATCATATTGTAAGAGAATATATAGCTATTGTAGAAGGCCGTATGGAGCAATCCCAAGGCAAATGGGAATCCTATCTTTATGAGGATGAAAATTATTTTGTACACTCTTCTTTAAATCCAGATCGCGGTCGTTTAGCTATCACGCATTATCAAGTTATAGAAATAAGTAAGCACTATTCGTTAGTAAAATTTACTCTAGAAACAGGAAGAAAAAACCAAATTCGCGTTCAATGTAAAGCTGCAGGCCATCCTGTGCTAGGAGACCTTAAGTATGGTTCTTCGGTTACTCCTGTGCGCAGGCTATGCTTGCATGCTCAAGGGTTAGGCTTTAATCATCCTATCAATGGCAAACAGATGCAATTTAAATCTTCTCTTCCGCAAGCTTTTAAAAAATATTTTAAAAATGCATAAAAATCTGTTGTGGCTTTCCTTTTTATCTTTATCTGCAGGCGTGGTAGGTTGGTTTACTTTTCGAGCGCTTTATTTGACCTGTTTTTACCTAGCTTTTACGGCCTCTGCTCCTGTAGAAAACATTTAATGGGCCATCGAGTCACTAAGCGAAGATCGTGTGGTAGTTAAAGCAGATTATCGCTTTACGGTGAATAATAAAGAATATTACGGAAAAACTTTATTTAAAAATGAGGCTTATCGAAATCCCTGGGCAGCAGAAGAAGCTTTAAAAACATATAAAGGCCGTAAGCAAAGGGTTTGGTATTCCCCTGTACATCCTCAATATTCTTCTTTAGATCAATCTTTCCCCTTTAAAGAAAATATTTATGCAATCATTTTATGGATTCTATTGCTTTATTTTTTTAGGATAGGATGGTATGTAGCCAAGCATACATGAGCACTTATGTGGCTAATATATAAGAAAAAGGTACTCATAAAAATTATTAGCCTCCAACAAAAGATTTCAGGGGGCACTAGCTTTTTCCCTTCCCTCATTATATAGAGAAACTTTTTAATAAACTTTAGCCGCAGGCTTCTAATTTTTATAAGATTTAATTATAAGCTAGTTGATCTTGGCAGAGCTCATAAAGGCCTTGCCTTGTAGCCAAGCGCTAATGCTAGCCTTTCTTCCTCTTGAGATTGGCTATGAATAAATGTAAAAAAGTTATATCTGCATTAAATCTCTTCAAAAAATTTAAAGATGTATCTTATTTTGTTTTTAAGGGAAATAATGTAAAAAATTAATGTTGAGGTTTAAACTTATTAATCCTTCTGGCAAGATATCCTCTTAATATTTAATAAATTGAATTTATGTATAAATCCTATAGCTCACGTTACACCATCCTACTGATCATTATTGCCTTCTACCTTTTGCCTATAATGCTTTTGAGTAGCTATGGGAGGCTGTATATGCCCGTGCAAAAAGGATGGAATTTACTGGCTTTTGGAATATTCTGTAGTAGTATAGGGCTCCTAGGAATTTTTTGGATGATGTGCCGTTTAAGCCATAAAGCCGAGCATGGTACAAGGGATACTCATTTATCTGCTCTAGAGGCTTCAGAGTTTTCCCCTAAGCAGTCCAATATTGTTGAGCTGGACATGACTCAAGCCAAAGCACTAGAAGACCTTCAAGAACAGCATAATGAATTACATGAACATGTACTGGCTGTTCAGAAAGATTTAGAGGCAAAAACTAAAGAATTGCTGGAAAGAGAACAGAATAATCAGCATTTACAAGAAAAGCTTAGTGCTTCTGCAGCAGAGTATGAAATGAGCAAGCAGGCTTATGAATCCGCTTTAGACCAGCAAAAATTGCTTTTAGTCGATTCTCAAAAAACAATCACTGAGCAGCGCGAATGCATTGATAAAAAATTGCAGCAAATTGCTCAGCTAGAGATTAAAGTGTCGGATTTGACGTATGAAATTAAAACCTTGATTCAGTTAGCAGAAATTGAAAATCAAAGCATGCCTATTTACTCGAGTCTGCCTTTAGAGCAGGCAGGCTCTATCTATCCTCCTCTTTCTGATATATTTGAAGAAGAAATTTCCTGTCTTCCCGAAAAAAAAGTTCGAAATAGCATTCAAGCCAATATACAATTAAAACGCTGCATTGACATTGCCCAAAAAATTACAGGAGCAAGTCATTACTATAACACTTCTTCACGCTTTAAAGATTTGGCTGTCGATAATTATACTCTAGATTTAAGACGCCTCTTTGATAGTTTACGAGCAGAAAATGCCAGCGCAATTATTTTTTATTCTCAAAAAGAAAATAAAATTTTATTTGTTAATAATCAATGCAGGAGCTTGCTAGGCTGGAGTCCAGATAAATTTGTTCAGAGCTTTAATGAAATTGTAGAGCCGAGCAAAGATATTTGGAGGCAGGGTATTGCCAGTTTAGCTATTAAAAATGACAATCATATCAGCCTGAAGATGAAATCTAAAGCAGGAGCACAGGTAGAGGTTCATGCTCTATTAGGCATCATCCCTACTGGCATTTTTCGCTATCATGTGCTAGGCGTCTTATACTCTTCCTTATCTTAAATAAAAAGGGCAATAAATTCTCTTATAAGTAAAGAAGTTTAATTTTTTTGTCGAGGGAAGATTAATTTTTTTAAAGTCATTTATGTTATATATCATTGCAGGTCGCTATAAAAACAGGAAAATTCAGTCTCCTAAACATACTCTCACCCGGCCCACCACCAATAAGCTACGGGGAGCTCTCTTTAATATTTGTCAAACTTATATAGAAGACGCTTCTTTTTTAGATCTTTTTTGTGGATCAGGGGCGATGGGGCTAGAAGCTATAAGCAGAGGGGCGGCTCAAGCAGCCTTTGTAGATGAAGCTAAAGCAAGCCTCCAATGTGTGCGTGAGAATATACAATCTTTAGGGGTGGAAAAGCAAGTCCGCCCTTTATGGGGAGAGGCTAGGGCTGTGTTAAAAAAGCTAGCCAAGCAAGGAGAGCAGTTTGATATCATTTATATTGACCCTCCTTACGAAACTAAGGGTTTATCAGAAGAGATCATCAGCATGATAGATGAAAGTAACCTGTTAAAGGTTGAAGGAATGTTATTTATTGAAGAAAGCAAAGCACTGCTAATAGATAAAGAGAAATGGCTTACCTTGCAATTAGAAAGTGCGCGAAAGATGGGGCGTACCCAACTTTTGCAGTTTAAAAAGATTAGCTGGTCTCAACCCCTCCCCTTGCTTTAAGAAAAGTTTTTTTTCTAGGATAATGTAAAAAATAAATTTTACCCAACCACAGCTGTATCTACAGTTGAATTAGCTTTTTTCTTTTAGTTAGGCAATTTTGCTCTTTTTTTATTTCTTAAAATTGCTTCCTATCTCAATTAAAAATAGCATGTACTCCACATATTTTTTGACTTTACTTCCCCTAAAATATTAAACTCATTCATTAACTCGAGGTAAAGAACGCATGCATTTAAAAATTTTGACAATTTTTTTTCTTTTAAGTACTTCATTATGTTGGGCCAAAGATAATTTTGTTGCCGATTTGACAGTTAAAATTCCCATGCGAGATGGTTATGAATTACCCGCAGATATTTATTTTCCCGCGGAGGGAAGGGAAAAAAAAGCTCCTTGTATCTTATTAAGATGCCCGGCGGGTCGCAAAGCAATGCCTTGGGTGGGATATACCTCCCTCACCCATTTTGGCTATGTAGTCGTCATGCAGGATACCCGGAATGCATTAGATATCAATGGGAAGACGGCTCCTTTTATTACCGATGGCTGGGGAGCTTTACAAGATGGGTATGATACAGTTGAGTGGTTAGCAAAAAGTCCTTATACGAATGGAAAGATTGGGACCCTAGGCTTTTCAGCCGTAGGCTGCACTCAACTGCTACTAGCACCTTCTGCACCTCCATCTCTTAAATGTCAGTATATTGGAATTGCCGCAGGTAGCTTATACCATCACGCCATTTTTCCAGGTGGACAGCTTCATAAAAATCAGGTAGAAGGATGGCTGGGATATTATTCTAAAGATACAGGGGTTTTAAGCTTTGTAAGCTCTCAGCCTTTTTATAATGCATTTTGGGAGGAGTTAGACTCAATCAAGGTGGCACAGAAAGTGAGAGTGCCAGGATTTTTATATGGAGGGTGGTATGACACCTTTTTGCAAGGGACCATCGATGCTTTCGTCTCTCGGCAGAATCATGGAGGAAAAGGCGCTTTAGGAAAGCAGAAATTGTTGATAGGGCCGTGGACTCATTGGTGGCCTATCTCCTCTAAGCTAGGTGATTTTCCTGTTCCTCCTCAAGGATTTTCTCCCTCTTATGATATGTCTCCTCAACGTTGGTTTGATTATCATCTTAAAGGTATAGAAAATGGTGTAGATCAATTGCCTCCCGTTACCTATTACGTGATGGGTCCTTTTGATGGCTCGCCTTCGAAAGGAAACGTATGGAAAACTGCTGAGAATTGGCCCATACCTGCTAAAAATAAAGCTTTTTATTTGGGGCAAAGCCATAAATTAATGACCGAGATAACAAAAGAAAAAAGGGGAGTCTATTCCTTTAATGCTGACCCTAAAAATCCTGTTCCTACAATAGGAGGGCGTAATCTCTTTCTAGATTGTGGCCCTAGAGATCAGCGAGCGATTGAAAGTCGTTCCGATGTACTGGTATTTACTACTGAACCCTTAGAAGAAGACCTGGAAGTCACTGGCCATTTATTAGCTAAATTATATGTAACTTCCAATGCTTCTGACACCGATTTCGTCGTACGTTTAAGTGATGTCTACCCGGATGGGCGTAGCATTTTAATTTCCGATGGAATCCATCGAACAGCCATTCAATCTCCTCAACAAAAAAGATGGGCTTCTTGGCAAAAGCCTTATGAGATTGAAATTGATTTAGCTTCTACGAGTATGGTTTTTGCCAAAGGACATTGTATAAGAGTCTCAATTTGCGGTTCAAACTTTCCTCGCTATGAAGTTAATCACAACGTGGGTTTATTAGAAATGGCTTCTGGGCGGTGTGCTATAGCCCGCAATAAAATCTATACCGGCCCGGCTTATCCTTCACGCCTTATTTTACCCCTAGTTGAATAATGCTTACTTTATTTAATAAGGAAAAAAGCTTGCTAATTATAAATTAGCAAGCTAAACAAGCTTTATTTTTAAACTCTTAGATGCGCTTGAAGGAGAGCTTTATGGATGAACTCTGCTCTTTTATGGACGATTTCTTCTTGAGGGAGATGTGTTTTCTCATGAAATTCTGCTAACAAATGGGATCTTCGACAATTAAAGAATAGTTGATTGATGGATTGGCGGGAGATACCTTCTACCCAGCCCATTTCAATTCCTAATTTAATGAGGCTGATAGCGTTGAGAGCTTCAATAGCATCAATTTGATAAGAATGGGTCAAAATACCAAAGGCACGACTGATTTTATCCTTAATATAAGGATCACTACTGGCTCGAATTTGATTTCTAGCAGTGTTTTCTTCGACAACCATTTTAGTGGCAAAGGCATTTAAATTAGAAATAATCGATTCCTCGGTAACGCCTAGGGTATAGTTATTTTGCACGACTAGCAAATCACCAATAATTTCTTTGGGAGAGCCTCGAAGGCCAAAGCAAGCAATGCTTTCCTCTTTATTTTTTTCTACTATTTCCTCCATTTTTCCCGTATGAACAAGAGCGGGAAGTTGAAGATAGATAGAAACAAGCAAAGCTGTTCCGCAGCTACCTATATCTGCAGTAAGAAAGCCATATTTAGCATTATAGGCAAAAGAAATGTTCTGGCCGATAGTGGTTTCAATTTTCAGAAGTTTATTCCAGGCTTTTTCTAGTTCGCCTTTACATTCGATAAGCTGCAAGTGGAGGTGATTGCGGATATTAAAAGAAGCTAAAAATTGTCCCGAAGCGTCAATGATGAAAGCTTCTCCTAAATGAGCCTGGATGAAATTATCATTAGACCAAAAATGTTCTCCTAGAAATTCTTTCTCAAAAGGTTCCATTTCTTCCGCCCGAATAAGAGTGGCTGTCTCGAGTAGATCTAAAGATAGAATTTCTTTGCTTAAAACTGAAACCACCTGCTTACGTCGCTCTGTACTAAGTTTGCCGGGGAAATTGAATTTCTCAAGATTTCGATGCAGATGAAGAATGGAAGCTAGCCAAATGTCATTATCATTGTTTTGCCAAAGCTTTTTCTGGTTAATAATAACATTAGATCTATCATTGTTGGCCATTACTTTTCTCCACATTTTCCTCTGTCAAAGCTCTAATTTGATCACGCAGCCATGCAGCCTGTTCATAATCTTCTCTCTTTATTGTCTCATTGAGGGCTTCGTTAAGCGCTAGTAGACGTAAAGAAGGGCTGATTTCTCTAACCTCACCGGGGCTGCGCCCTATATGAAGAGGAAAAACTTTTTTATTAGCTTTTACGCGAGGAGGAACTTTATCGAGAATGAGGAGTTCTTGTAAGATAATGTCATCAAAAACTTCGTAGCAATTGCTACATCCTAAAGAGGCTCCTACGCGTAATGCTTCTAAAGAGGTATTGCATTCTCCACAAGCCAAGCTTGTTTCCCCGACCATATGGCCCATTTCTTTTTCACTTGTTTGGCCATGGAGCTTACGTCGCAAGATAGGGCAGTCTGAGCACATGCTGGTTTGTGAGACAGTATTTCCGATGAGCTCCGTATACCAAATGGCCACAGGTTTTTTGCATTCTGTGCATTCAATGGGGCGTTCAGGAACTTGCTCTTCAAAAAATTCAAAGGCCTTTTTAACCATAATCGATCTTTTGATAGATGTTATATATTTACACCTACTATAGAAAATGTGAGCAAAAAAGTATAAATTTATTTTCGTAGGTAAAGTGTTTTTTTGCTTATTTGTTTCTGGCACCCATTAGAGGGCGTTTTTATCTATAGCCGACAGGATTCTAGTAGAGGCTTAAGCTTACCATTAGCTTGCAAAGAGCTTAAGGTTTTATCTCTTCATTTGTAAAAATTAATTTTTAGTGAGTTTTTAAATGCTAGGAGCATAAACCTATTCTAATATTCTCTACAGTTAGGTTTGATCCATTTATAGGAGGGAGGGGCGCTTAATAACAAAAGGTAGGCAGATGGGGACTTTAATTAGATGCGAGCTAAATATAAACCATGAAAAATGGAAAAGCAGATGCTTTGTAAGCTTAAGAGGCCTATTTAAAGGGTAAAGCATTTCTAAAGGCAAAAAAAAGATGGATCTGATTTACGGGTATTTGGCTTGATAAATGCTTAACTTAAATTAGCAAGATTAAAAAGTTAAAATTACCTTAAAGCTTGAGATGAAGTGTAACATAGACATTGCTTAAAAGCTTGAGACTTGATGGACTCGAACCATCGACCCTCTCATTAAAAGTGAGATGCTCTACCGACTGAGCTAAAGTCTCGTGCAATTGACCCCAAGGGGATTCGAACCCCTGTTATCGGAATGAAAATCCGGTGTCCTAGGCCAGGCTAGACGATGGGGCCTGACTAGCACCTTATAAGATTGAGAAATCTATAAGGTATTTTTCTTCAAGTTTCCTTAAAGAGGCCTAATGTTACAGGATTTTGACTTTTATAAGCAATAACTAAATGGTGATAATTTCTTTTCTTTTTTTCTGCTAGCTCGTCAGCTTCTTTGCAAAACTTATCGGTCAACTCTTGGACATTTTTCTCATTCTTTTTCAGCCCATCTTCAGTAAGCTCACCAGCTGTCTTCTGTTTTTTAGCAGCTTCATTAAATTCTCGGCGTATATTACGAATACTAATTTTTGCTTCTTCTTTCTTTTTATGGCATTGCTTGACCATCTCTTTGCGCATATTTTCATCCATAGGAGGAATCTTAATGCGGATAGAATTAGCATCCACGATAGGCATAAAGCCTAGATTAGCTTTTTCAATGGATTTGCCAATTGCATTTGTTGTAGAAGGATCAAAAGGAGTAATTAAAAGTGTACGTGCTTCAGGGGCCGTCACATTAGCAACTTCTTTGATACGCATGCTAGAGCCATAAATTTCTACAAAAATGCTATCTAACATACCCGCATTGGCACGATTGGTGCGTATAGATTTTAAATCATTTTTCAAATGTTCAATCGCCACTAACATTTTAGATTTTGCTTGTTCAAGAATATTCATTATACAACTCCATTTTTCCTATGTTCAGACTGTCTCTTCAAAGACTTTTCTTAACTAATTAATGTTCCATTTTCCGTTTTCGATAATATTTGTTTTAAAGATTCTTTTCCAAGAGCTTCCATGCTAAACACAAAAATAGGAAGCTGATTATTCATGCAAAGAGCGATGGAAGTTGTATCCATAACTTCTAGCTTTTCTGCAAGATATTGAGAGTAAGACAAAGTCATATATTTTTTTGCTTGAGGAAATTTTAAAGGGTCTTGAGTGTAGACACCTTTGACTTTGGTAGCCTTAAGCAAGACATCAGCTTGTATTTCGCAAGCACGTAGGGCAGCAGCGCTGTCCGTAGTGAAATAAGGATTACCGGTGCCACCTACGAAAAGGACGATATGGCCAGCAGCAAGGTAATCGTTAGTGCGGTTCCAGTTATAGCTTTCGGCCACTTTAGGGCATTCAAGGGCGCTTATTAGCTTAGTTGTACAGCCAATAGAGGTTAAGGCTTGCTGTAGGGCTATACCATTCATGAGGGTAGCTAACATGCCCATTTGATCTGCAGCAGAGCGAGGGATTTTTGAGTCTTTTAATTGAAGACCTCGAAAAAGATTTCCTCCTCCAATGACCAAAGCTAATTCAAAACCTTCTTGCTTTATATTTTTTAGCGCGCTAGCTAACTGCTGCGTAGTAGGAAAATGGATGCCAAAAGGTTGCTCACCTAAGAGGGTTTCTCCAGAAAGTTTTAACAAGATTCGCTTGGCGTTAGATAGATTTGTCATCACTCTTCTCATCCTACAAAAAAGGTATAGATTAAACAAAAAATACATTCTAGAAAACCTTAATTGCTACGTGTCTTTAAATAGGATTTAAGGTCAGCGCCATTAAAGCTGGCTTGCAACTTCCTGAGCAATGAATTGAAAATTTACTTCAAGGGATTTTAGGCAACTTAAGGCGCGACTTTCAATCTGGGTTTAAAAGTAGGTGAGGAATGAAAAGGATAAAAAATTTAAAATATATTTAAGAAACAATTGAGGATTTACTTTTATAAGAAATTAAGATTGCTGCGAAGAATTAGAAGAGTAGCTCTCATAGATTTTGATATGCATAATTTTCCAATCGCCTTCTTGATTAGCCAGATCAAATTCAATGTAAAATTTTTGATTAGCTGGCGAGCCTTTTAACAAGATTTGGTAAGTAGCTTGATCTTTGGCTACATTAGTAAAGGAAACATTATTTCTGGTGAGTTGAATAGTTAAAACTTTTCCATAAAGGTCTTGGGTGAAAAGTCGAAAATAGTTGAAAGAAGAGGCTTTTTGAAACTCTTTACTTGTACTTAGAAAATAAGCGTCATTAATATTTCTTTGTTGAATGCGTTCAAGAAAGATTTGTATAGCCTGGACTACAGCTAATTCCTCCTGCTCCGTGGGAGGCTGTAAAGATAAACGTTTTTCAAAAAAATCTATAACAGACTCTTCGGCAGCTAATGATAAAGATAGAGTGGTAAATAAAATAAATAAGTATTTCAATGCATGCCCTTAAGAAAAAGGTTTAAATAAGCCATAATTTTCCATTAGGCTTTCTGCCTTTTTATAATGCGTACGTTTTAATTCTTCATACACACGTAGTCCCTGCGCATTGAACCCTTGTTGGAAGTAAAGGAGACCCAGTTTATAAAAAGTTTCTCGATCACCAGGGTTTAATTTTAAGATGGTTTCATATTCTTTAATTTCTTCTTTAGGCATTTGTAAATCCCGATAGCTATAAGCTAATTGCGCATGAACCCAAGGGTCGTTGGGCGCATAATCATTAAGGACCTTAAATTCTTCAATAGCTCGTTCTGCAATTGCACGGAATTTTTCTTCCATCTGAAAGGAATAGCGCTCTACAGGCATCCAACGTTCTTCATCATAGCCCTCTAACTTACGTGGATCTACGTAAAGCCCGGAAAGCATAACATAAGCATTGGCAAGCGAGGCATGGACTTCCAAGCTGGTCGGCTCGCACTTGACAAGCTTGATATTTTCTTCTACGGAAGTTAACAAGAGAAGTTCTTTAAAGCGATGGACATCTTGCCAATGCCACCAGCAGCTAAATTTTTCTATAAAAGAATGTAAAGATTTTAGCCATTGAGGGAAGGCGTAGAAATTATACTCTTTGCCGTGAAGGTTATTAGCCAATTTGCAACATGCATTGGCTAAAGCAATATGATGCTCTGGGCAGCCTTCTTGATAATTCAAAAGGCTTTTGCAAGCAGCCAAATAACGTTGAATGATCTCTTTATGCTGCTCAGGCTTCTTAGTCTGGTAATAAACTTTCAAAATGAAATAAGAAAAAAAAGTAAGAAATACTCCAGCTAAACACATAGCCAGTAAAGCGGATTGTGTCAATAAGCTAAAAAAGGTAACCATTAAGATACATTCAATCCCACCTAATATCAAAAAAATTAAGTGTAAGATCACATAAGATCGCATCATCCCCTCAAACTGAGGAATAATAGAAGCAATGATAGGGTTGATGTGGTCGTTATAAAAGAAGGTATTAGCTTGAAAGTAAGTTTCTCCTTCAATGCGGGAGGATGACATGGTAACACTCTTGATAAAGCTTCAGGAAGACCTTTTATAAGGTTTGCCCTAAATTTAAACAAGGTTTTTTATGTTTGCACCCCGTTTTTGTTAGCTGTGAGAGCCTTAATTCTATAATTCATTAGGTAATTTTAAGGAAATGATGAGCCACGCGATGGATAGCTTATGAAAGATGGGTAGTTTATGAAAAAAGTAATCAGCTAGAGGAAGGCAGTATAAACCCGGGAGATGCTTTTTCTTTAGCCGGTCGTTTGGTGATCTACCCTAACGCTAGACTTTTTTAATTCTTCTTGATAGAAAAGACTTAAGCCTAGCAAATTAAGGGCCGAAGAGATGAAAAAAGCTAAGCCTAGTTCTTCTCCTAAGAGAGCCCAGCCGAATAGAGCAGAAAACATTGAAGTGGAAAAGCCTGCAAAAGACATAAAAGTAGCAGAAAAACGCTTCATCAGCCAGCCATAAAGATTATAGCAGATAAGATTTGAAACAAGTAACAACCAAGCCGCACAAATAAAGAAGGGGACAAGGTTATTGAGATTAACAGGTACTGGCTTCCAATCTTCTACTAACATCGAGTGAAAAAGGGTAATGATCCCACCTATCAGCATGCTCATTCCATTGGCAAATAAAGGCGAGTAAAGATTTTCATTAACGAGCTGACGTAAAAGAATCCATCCATAAACACTTGTTGTAGCTGCAATGATTACAGCTAACTCTGCCCAAGAAAACATAAAGAAATGGCCCGCTTTTTGCTCTGCAGATGTTTCACTGAGTAACATGGGAAGTATGCCTACAAATCCAATCATTAATCCTATCCATTTTTTTATCGACATTTTTTCCGTGAAAATAAAATAGGAAAATAAAGCAGAAATAAAGGGAGAAAGGCTATAGATAAAACATGTTTTAAAAGAGGTTAAATATTTAAGACCCCAAAATTCGAGTACATTGGTAATATAAATATTAAAGAAAGCCAGGCGTAAGATACGGCCAAAGCTGTGCCAGTTCATGGAGATGCGGGCGCCCTTGCGGTAAAATTCATAGGCTAAAAGAAGTATACCTGCTACTAGCATGCGTGATCCAATCAGAAAAAAAGGCTGGGCATATTCTAGAGCGACTTTGCCGACTGTGAAAACGCTAGCAAAAAGGGCAAAAAGTACAAATACAAAAAACATCAATAGATCTCTTTTAAATTATTTATAGGATATAGCAAAAAGCAAAAAGATTCAATTAAGAAGGAGCAAAAGCTTGGCGGGCACATTAATTTCCATGTTTAAATTTTTTTTGGGGGGATCGGTATAATTAATTTATGCCTTCTCACTCCATTCTGTGGCGTGTAGGTTAAAACTTAAATGCGCTAATTTGAGTAAATAAAGAGGGTGAAGGGGGTGGAGCTTTAATGCTTTACTCCAGGCTTGAATGGCATCGCTGAAATGATTTTGCTCTTCCTCTATACAAGCCAGCCACCTCCATGCTTCTTCATCGTGAGGAGCAATTTGTAAAACTTGCCTCAAATGATAAAGAGCAGAGCCAAAATCTTTCTCAGTTTTATTAATTATCGCTAATTGCTTATAGGCTTCCACATAGTAAGGATTTAAATCAATTGCTTTTGAGAAAGCTTGTTTGGCACTTCGATTAAGTTTTAAATGAGTTAAAACTTGACCTTGAAGATACCAAGCCTCTGGAAGGTAAGAGTGCTTTTCATTAATTTTCTTAAGAATTTCGTGTGCTAATAGAAGTTTCTCCGATCTATCATCGCAGCTATCCGCGGAATAATTGAAACAAAAAACAAGCTCTTTAGCTGAAAGCAGCTGAAGGGAGATACTTTGAGGGTATAACTGTAGCTGATGTTCTAATAGCTGTTGTCTTTTATTGAGAGATTTATTTTCCTTAAGGTCTATGTCAAAATTCTGAGGAAGTGAAGATAAAGCAAGGTGATCTATTTCAAATTGCCTAAAATGCATAGAGGCAAGATCAGGTCTTCCTAGGAGGGTAAGTGCTTGGCCATATAATCGATGAACACTCAGATCTTGCCGACAATTTAAAGCAAATAGCTCTTTAAAACAAGAAACGCTATCAGGATATAGACCAATTTCAAAATAAATTTGACCTAAAAGCAATAAAGCTTTTTCTCGTGGCGAGCCCTGAGCGTTTTGTAAGGCTTCATGTAGATCTTTAATAGATTCAGGGTAATTTTTTAATGTATAAGCAAGCTGGGCCCTTTCTAAAAGAAGATCAGGAAGGGGATTTTTAACTTCACGAAAATAACTTAAGGCTTGGGCTAAATCTTTTTTGACATAAAGAAAATAGCGGGCAGCAAAATCGTAGGCATTAAAACTATACAAATGCTTTTTAAGGATATTATAAGCCGTAGAGCCCCTTTCTTCAAGAAAATCAAAGGAACTGTGCTTTAAAAAGGTAGCAAATAGCTCTTCGGCTTGCTCTCTTTGATCCTGGGCAAGATAAGATTGGATAATCATTCCTTGAACGGCAGGAATTTGTTGCCTAGAAGGAGTCAGCTGAGAATACAAGTTAATCACTTGCGGCCAATCTTGTTTTTGAAAGGCGGCAATATAAAATCCTAGGAGGACTTCATCATGGAATCCATCATTCTTAGCTCTTTGAATTTGCGTCAGCCAGCTAATGCTTGGTTCGGGCTGAGATACTAGTAAATAGCCTAAACCTAGACGCAGCTTATTATCATCAGATAAAGGCTGATGATCGGAGAGAAATCTCAGAAAAGAGGCGCTTTCCTTCTCTCCCGTAATGAGCATAGAAATGGCCAGAGGCTCTAAGATAGAAAAATCTAGACTGTTTAAATGCTTAGCATGTTCGACCACCTCAAAATATTTCCCTTCTTGATAAGCAGCCAAAGCGGCTATACGGCGAGCTGCTTGATTGCAAGGAGTAACTTTAAGCACTCCTAAAGCTTTATCGGCAGCTAAGGTAAACTGCTTTTTTTTGTACAAGTATTGTGCATCTGCTATTTGATTAGCGATTTCTGCTGCCTCCAGAACGGGCAGAGAATTAAAATTAAATTGTTGTACAGCTTGTTGAATAAAGGCAAACTGGTGAATATTATCTTGAAGAACTGCCTGCCGATATATTTTAATGACTGCACGTTCAATATCTTGCTGGAACTCTTTTAGCTCTTCTTCGAAGGGTAAGGAGGTGGCTAATTTTATAAGATCGATGGCTTTTTGAGGTTCATTTTTAAGCGACCAAAGACATTCGGCTTTTTGCAATAGCTGCCGAGCTAAAGTATAGCGCTGGAAAGCCCTTTTTTCTAAAGCCTGCCATAGGCCAAGATAGGAGTAAATTTCTTTAAAAATTTCAGAATCATCCTCAAGCAATCCTAAGATTTTAGATGTTAAAGCATTGATGAGTGTTGGCAGGCATGAGGAATCAGAAGAGAGAAGCTTTTGGCTGAGAATCCAACCCTCTTTCCAGTAATGAAGGCGGCCCTTTATTATCGCTTCTTGCATAGAGGCTGTTAATTGTGAGGCCAATAGCTGATTAAAATTGCCTTCATGCAAATGGTCTGCTATTCCTTGGATAAAGTGTGAAGCTTCCTCAATATTTCCTGTAAGGGTCATCTCAGTAAATCTTTGAGCAAATCGCTTACTTATTTCCTCTAATTGAGTAGAAGCCTGCATTCTTTCTAACGTCTGAAGATAAAGCGGTAAGTTTATAAATGTGGAGCCTTCAATTTCTTGCAAAAGCTGTTCTTTAAAGGAATGAGCAAGGGAGCTTTTTTCTTGAATGTAATAAACATTCTCTTCGGGCAGCAATTGGAGATAGTCAGCAGCTTTTTGAAAAGCAAAAGGGCGTGCAGGTGGGAGCAATGTCTCGGCTTCTTTCCTGTAGCTTAAGGCTAATAGAAGGTTAGCATCATGCTTGGTAGCCGCTGGAGAGGTAAAAAGCATTTCTTTCAAAGCTTGGCGGGCTTCCTCCAATTGGCCTAGCTCAATTTGAGCGTATAAACAATTAAGCCTCACTTTATCTTCTGGAAGATGATGTTGAAAACTTGCTTCCATCCATTTAGATAGCCAGGGTCTAGATTGGCTAGCTTGCCAATGGGTAAGGGCTTGAGGATAATCTTTAAGCAGATAAAAATAGTTGCCTTTAAAGAAAAGGAACCAAGGATGATCAGCATTAGTATACAAAAGGCATTGATCAAGCGCTTGGTGTAAGGTTTCTGGATCTTTTTGTAAAAAAGCATTCAAGGCTAAATTTAATGATAATTCGAAAGCGGTGTTGCTTCTTTTATTAGCCGGATGCTGCAGAGCCTCTAAAAAATAAGGTTGTGATTTTTCTGCTCCTAATTTCTCACGAGTTATATACCCTTCATATAAATAAAAATCTGCTAATGAAATAGGATGATCGCCATGTAAGAGATGGCGGCGTGCTTCATCGTATTGTTGGCTAGCAAAATACTCATAAGTTTGGTCAAGAGTGCTTCTTGAATCAAAAGCAAACCCTATAAAGAGAGCAATAAACAGCAAGCTAAAACAAAACGAAAGAGTAAAAATTTTAAAATAGGACATTAGAGTCAACCTTAAAAATCTTCTATACTAAACTTTGTAAAAAATTTTTTAATGAAAGAAAAAACCATTAAAAAAAGTATTTTAAAATTTGGTGAAATAAAAATCCAGCCTATGTTAAAATAAATTATAAAAAGAATTTACCTTGAGATAAGGCGTATCATGCAAAAATCAAAAATTGTCCTGCTTGAAGATGAGGAAGATATAGCTGCATTGATTAAATTACAAGCAGATATTTCTGGATATAAATTGCATACAGAAACTGATGGTCTGAATGGATTAAGGGCCATTGAAAAAGAAAAACCGGATTTAGTTATTTTGGATATTATGCTTCCTGGCTTAAGTGGTCTAGATGTTTGCCGAAAAATGAAAACTCATCCCGAATTAAAAGATATCCCTGTCATTATGATTTCTGCAAAAAGTGAGGAATTAGATGTAGTGTTAGGGCTGGAATTAGGGGCCGATGATTATGTTGCAAAGCCTTTTTCCCCTAAAGTTTTATTTTCACGCGTTCGAGCTGTACTACGACGTGGCAAAGATCTCCCTGAAAAAGCTTTAAAAACTATTGCATTTGGTAATTTTACGATGGAAGTAGAGCGTTATCTAGTAAGAAAAAACGATAAATCTATATCTTTGACCCTGTCAGAGTTTGGGATTTTAAAGCGCTTGGTAACAAATATGGGTAAGGTTTTAACACGTAACCAATTGCTTGACGATATTCAAAATAGTGACGCTTTTGTGGTGGATAGAAATATTGATGTGCACATTGCTTCTCTTCGTAAAAAATTAGGCCCCAACTTTCAGTGGATTGAGACGGTCCGTGGAGTGGGCTATCGTTTCTTAGAAGAGGAAGAATAATAAATAGGAATGCTTTTCTATAGGCCAAGTAAAAAAATCACCTCATCATCGAACTCCCAAACAGGATTAATTTCGAGCTAGCTTCTTATAACCCTGTTCTTTTTTTAAGCTTAATTTTTTATAATGGTCCTCATTAATACATAGGCTCGTAAGAATATAAATATACGCTTTAAAAGTGCTCCTTCTATGTTTTGAGAAGGAAATTACCTTTTCAACAGCTTCCTCGCTAGTTACAGGCCTAGTGTTTATTACATGATTGGATAAGAAGCTTGACCAGAACTTCTATTATTTACTCAACCTTAAACCCTTAACTAAGATTGGTAAGCTTATTTTCTTTAAGCTTTTTCAGTCGCTCCAAATCTATTTTAGCATAAGCGATACGTTGAAGAGAGAGCTGAACTTTTCCTGGAAGATTTTTTTTATAACGCGAGACATATTTACATTGAGTGATGCAAACTTCTCCTTCTTGGCGCTCTTTAGCTTTGCTGTAGAAAAGAGCTGCATGAATGGCATCTAGTAGAGATTCTTCATCGGGTTTAAGATGCTTACCCAGATGTAAAATGACATGTGATCCAGGGACATCTCTAGCATGTAGCCAATAATCTGAGCCATGGGCATAACTAAAGGTTAATTTATCGTTAGCATGGGCGTTCTTACCCACCCATATCTTTAACCCTGCTTGAGTAACAAATTCGTGATAAGGTAAAGATAAAGTCTTCTTGGCTAGTTTGTTCTTTATTATTTTTTTAGATAGCCCTTCATGTATCTGGCAAAAACTTTCAAGCTCTTGCTTGGTTTCTATCTGTTGCACCTGTTCTAGCATTAAAGATAACTTTTCTACGGCTTGATGGGCCTGCTTTAACTGAGCGGAGAGGGGATCAATTGCTTTCTTTAATTTTTTACTTTTTTGAAAGCGCTTAGAGACTTCTTCTGAGGGCGGCAAGGTAGGATCTAAGTTTAAAATGATTTCTCCATTATCTTTCAACCAATCATTGACACTGACCTGCCTTAAACCCTTAGTTATCTTATATAGATTGGCTTGAAGAAGGGAAGCTTCATGGTGTGCTTGTTCCCAAAGAAGGGCTTTCTCTAGCTCTTCAGAAAATTTAGCTTCGGCTTTCTGGGCTTTATTTAATTTATTTTTTAGCTCGGCAACTAGCGTATTTCTTTTTTTAAGAAATTCAGCTTCTAACTCTTTATGTTTGTAGATAGCTTCAACTGAAGCACTAGTAGTATCTTCAGGAGAGCCGAGTGATAGAAGAGGAGGCAGAGTTTTAGGAGGAATATAAGAAGTATGGATAGTAGGATGTAAAGAAACTAAGATACTACATTGGCTATCCACAAGATAGCAATTGGGTTTTTTAGGAATAAGCTCGCTGATAAGAGTTTGGGTGAACTCGCCTTTTTTAAAAACCATCCGTAAAATTCTATCTTCATTGACAAGTTCACAGCTTTTTAAATACCACCCCCGTAGGTACTGAGTCAGCTTTTTAGAAAAAAATGAAGAAGTATCTTGGCCAGAGTATTGGGTAAGATGAAAACGTAAAAAGGCTTCTTGCAAACAAATTAATAAAGGGGGAGCCTCTTTGAAATGAAGGACAATCTTTTGGGAATGTGGAGCTGTGCAATAATCAAAAAAGCGCTTCTTTTAAAGAAGAGTTAATTTCTTTAAGAAGTTTTTTCATTTGCTCGATTGTTAATGACATACTCTATCCTGCTGCAAAGGATTCCATTTTTACGCATTCTAACAAGGAAATAATCTTATCTGTTTTTTCCCAAGTAAAGTTTTCTTCATGGCGCCCAAAATGCCCACCAAAAGCGGTAGAACGATAAATAGGCCTTTTTAAATTAAGCATTTGAATGATACCTTTAGGTGTTAAATCAAACACTAAAGGGACAGCCCTGCTGAGAATATTTTCGCTTACTGAACCTGTACCAAAGGTATCAATTTTAATAGAAATGGGATGAGCAACACCAATGGCATAGGCAATCTGCACTTCACAGCGCCGGGCTAATTTGGCCGCCACGATGTTTTTTGCCACATAACGCGCTGCATAGGAAGCGGAACGGTCTACCTTAGAAGGGTCCTTACCTGAAAAAGCCCCACCTCCGTGATGGCCCATTCCTCCATAAGTATCTACAATAATCTTTCTTCCGGTAAGCCCACAGTCTCCCGCAGGGCCTCCAATAACAAAACGGCCAGTAGGATTAATGTAGAAAAGAGTATGATCTGTAATAAAGCCTTTAGGGGCTATCCTATGCACAAGTGCTTTCATATCATGGACGATTGTTTCTCTTTTAACTTCTTCTGCATGCTGTACGGAGATAACGACGGTATGAAGACGAATGGGTTGATGTTTTTCATTATATTCGATTGTAATTTGCGTTTTAGCATCGGGTCTTAGATAAGGAAGTTGTTTGTTTTGCTGAATGCAATGAAGTTCTCGAACAATTTGATGGGCTAGCGTGATAGGCAGAGGCATTAACTCGGGTGTTTCTTCACAAGCATACCCAAACATTAAGCCTTGATCGCCTGCACCTTGTTCTTTATAAAGGCCTTCTCTTTCATTGACGCCTTGTGCGATGTCTAAAGATTGCTTATGAATGGAAGTTAGCACGCCACATGAGCGATAATCAAAGCCCTCTTGTGCTTGATCGTATCCTATATATTTGAGGGTGTTACGTACGATTTCTTGATAATCCACTTGCGCTTTGGTCGTAATTTCTCCTGCGACAACGACAAGACCCAAAGTTACCATTGTTTCACAGGCCACTCTAGAGTCTTCATCTTGTTCAAGGCAAGCGTCTAATATAGCATCAGAGATTTGATCAGCCACTTTATCAGGATGACCAATTCCTACTGATTCGGAAGTAAATACGGAATGTTTCATGCTTATCCCTTTCCCTTAAAGTTAACAAACGATAGCATGGCTCCTGCTATAGTTTAAATCAAAAGATTAACTACTTAAGAAAGACAAGTAAACTCCAAAATTTAACAAATTCTTTTGTTTTCCAGCCCCATCAGCTGATAAATAGTCTTACGAATAAATAACCATCTATCTTTCATTTGATAAAGGAAACTCACTGGTATTTGCTGGGCGTCTACTTTAAATCTCAAACTTCATTTTTAAAGGAATGTTTACTTTATCGATGGGATGTCCAAGAAACTTGGAGCCATGCAAGCGAAATTTTTCAGGATAATCAGAGACATAAAAGCGATGAGAAGGTTTTTCATCAGGGCAGGCATGTAAATCATAAGCATCTAAAGTGAGTGACACATGTTCTGCGCAGGTGCTAGCCGAATCTACGATACAGACATGCGGCCCTATTTCCTTTTGGATCAAAGGACGAAGAAGAGGATAGTGAGTGCATCCAAGGAGTAATGTATCAATGCTGCTTTGCTTTAAAGGGGCAAGATAATCTTTAATAATCAGTTGAGTGGCCGGATGATCAAATAGATGCTCTTCAATAAGGGGTACTAACAGTGGGCATGGCATGGAGTAAACTTGGCAAGAAGGAAGCTTTTTTTTAATTTGTTGTGGATAAATACCTGATTCAGTGGTCGCTCGCGTAGCAAGCACGCCTATTCTTAGGTGGCGTGAAGCTTTAGCGGCATGCTCCACCCCTGGCTGAATCACATCAACAATAGGGATTTTAAGGATCTGTTTCAACTTATCCATGGCATAGGCTGAAGCTGTATTGCAGGCGATGACTAGTAATTTAATTTGATGTTCCATTAAAAAGATGGCGTTTTCTATAGAATAACGCAGAATTGTATCGGCACTTTTGTCGCCATAAGGCAACCTGGCCGAGTCGCCGAAATAAATAAGTTTTTCATGAGGAAGCTTATGCATGATTTGTTTCATCACTGTTAGCCCGCCGATACCTGAGTCAAAAATTCCAATCGCTTGCGAATTACTCATGGGATTCTAAGATTTTGGCCAACAACGATTTTATCATGGGAAAGGCCATTAAGCTCTTTAATGGCTTGAATAGTCGTTTGATGCTTACGCGCAATTTTTTCTAAAGTGTCGCCGGGTACCACCTTATAAATCCTAACGGATGGAAGCTCAGCTTTTTCCGAAAGGCCGCTTGTGGGATTTAAAGCCTCTGCAACGGATTTGATCGCTTGATGCAGGCTGTCGATGTTTTGATTTTGAAATTCAATAATTTTTTCAAATTCCGTGAGCTTTTGCTTATACTGAGAGAGTGTGGTCGCTATTTCATTCGTGTAGGTTTTAAACTGCTTAACATCAGAAATTATCCCTTGAGTAAGTAGCTCGAGGCTATTAAATTTCATTTCCAGAGATTTAGAAGAATCTTTCCATGCTTCTGTTTGCGCATGCCCTGCTTCTATCCATTGCTGACGCATCGAGTCGAT
The DNA here is from genome assembly GCF_000813665.1 of Neochlamydia sp. EPS4. Lineage (NCBI taxonomy): Bacteria > Pseudomonadati > Chlamydiota > Chlamydiia > Parachlamydiales > Parachlamydiaceae > Neochlamydia > Neochlamydia sp. EPS4. The sequence continues at coordinate 60,502 of NZ_JSDQ01000028.1, forward strand.
AATCGTTTCTAAAGTACGGACTTTCTCATCATAGGTTTTGATTTCAATTTCGTGATTGTTGACCTCATGACGCAAATCATCCAGATTAGCGCGCATTTCACGTAAAACCACGGCTGTTTGATCGTTATAATAACGAGTAGGGGCCGCTTCAATATTGCCTAAACAGCAAAGTTTTAAAGGTAGGATAAGGAATATGATAGTTTTTATCACTCCAGGTTGCTTCCGCAACCTGAGCCTTGAAAAGAAGATTTCTATAAACATTATCTTTGATAGATTTTAAATTCTGCTCGACGATTTTGTGCCCAGGCTTCTTCGTGACTTTCCATCACGGCAGGACGTTCTTTACCATAAGAGATCGTAAAAATATTATCAGGACTGGCGCCTTCGGCAATCAGAGCATTACGAACAGCGTTAGCACGACGCGAACCTAAAGCTAGGTTATAAGCTTCTGCTCCTCTTTCGTCAGTATGCCCTTCAATAAAAATATAGGTGTTAGGATTTCTTTGCAGATAGTCTACTACCTTGCGTAAGATAGTCATATTTTCCTGTCCTTTGATCAAATTACTATTATAATCAAATTTGATACTTTGGAAAATACCTGAAAGGCCTTGAATAGTACTAGGATCTTTGAAAAATTGAATGTCGGGAATAGTACTGCCTGGATCACCTGGATTTTCTCTCGGCTGTTGGCTAACAGACTCTGCCATTGCTAACTCGGCATCGTGGGGCTGATCTTGTAACGGTATAAAGTCTTCGTTAGCATAAATGTTAGCAGAATTGCTTGGCTTACCCATGGTATAAAATTCGTCAGGAGAATAGACCTGGCGTGAATCTCCATGTTTACCGCCAAGAGATTTAACACCTCTTCCAATATGACGCCCAGCGGTTTTCGTATCTTCCCATACATCATCGCTCGTGCGCCTGCAGCTTGTAAAGGATAAGCTAATGAGAAATATATTCAAAAGCAGGCAATAGGGAGCTAGTTTCATAAAATCCTCGGCTTTGTGGCTATAAATAATTATAAAAATGAGATAGTAACATAAAAGGGGAAATATTCTGAAAGAGCTTTTTTAATTAGCTTGTTTTACAAAGGAAAGATAGGAGGAAAACCCTATCTTTCTAAAAAGGCTTTAGGTAGTTTATCCTTTTAACATTAAGTTGCTTATGTTTCGAGCTGTTTTAGGCGTATGATCCTGAAAAGCTCTAAAAAGGCTTGCTACTGGGCTTTAAATTTTTTGCTCTTGTTGGAGCGATTTTGTAGAGTTTATTATAGCCTTTTAAATTTAGCCAGGGTCAAAGCAAAAGCTTTGAGGATCAAGCCAAGTAGCCGATGGAAGAAAAGCACCCTCAGGGGACTTAAAGCTTGACTAGCAGTATAAGGCAACGAGCTATTTGCTAAATTTAGGTTCCCATGCAGGAAAGCGCTTCAGACCTTCTCCCGAGGAAATTTTTACTGCTTCTGGTTGATGCAAATTGATCAAATAAAGTTCGCTGTTATTATTGTCCGCAGAGTTAAAGACAAGATGTAAGCTATTAGGAGCCCAGGTGGGATTTTCTTTATGACCACCTCCTTTAGTAATTTGCCTTTCTTGCTTTTTGTCAAAATCATAAATCCAAATTTGGCGGGTGTCGTGGCTCTTTGCGCAATAAGCTAGCTTACTGCCATCGGGAGACCAGGCAGGGGCGGTATTTTCACGATTTGATTTGCTAATCAAGAGAGCTCTAATGTTTTTAAGGCTTGCCCCGGGCGCTGGGATGTCTATGACATAAATACGGGGCGATCCATCTTTGTTAGAGACAAAAGCAATTTTACTTCCATCTGGGCTGAAGGTAGGAGTTCCTTGCGTGGCTAGATAGGTAGAAAAAATTTGTTGAGGTTTACCTATAGCCCCTTTTTCAGGATCAAACGTTTGCAGGAAAAGATCAGGGTTGCCGGTATAGTCGCAAATGAAAGCTACCTTATCCCTTTGTTTGGAAATAGCGGGCATTAATTGATTACCTTTAAGTAAGCTGAAGCGCCGGCCTACTCCATCTTTTAAGGAAGCTATATAGATTTTTGACTGCCCTGCTCGATAAGAAACATACATGATACTTCCACTCGCGTGGCCTTGTTGGGGAGGAATATAGGTAGGGGTAACAATCAGACTGTTTTCATGTGTAATTTGTCTGGCATTGGCGCCATCGTAATCAGCTTCCCATACTTCAGCAATAGACTTAAGGCCATGCGAGGTTTTGCAGGTGTAAATTATTCGCGTGCTGGCTATTCCTTCATTGCCGAATAAGCTTTTATGGAGGCTATCGGCTAAACGATGTATTTGCCGGCGATCTTGGCTAAGGTCTCCACTTAAAGGAATATTATTTACTGATTTTTCATGATCGCTGCTCATGGAAAGCATTCTTGCCGACATTTGATTGTCTTTAATCAATATTTTTAATACATAGTAAACATTCAGGCTTTTCCAGCTAGAGCTATTAACGGCATCAAGAAAGTCGCCAATAGGGGCTTTAGACTCATTTTTCAATGTAAAGGTCATGCCATTATGATTTAAGTCAAATTGTAAAATTTGCTCTAGCTGCTGGATGTAATGAGCAGTAAAGGCAGGATGTTCTTGATAAAAGGGAGCTAGATAAAGAGGCATTAGCTTACTTTCCGTCGCTAATCTCACTACAATTTTTTCATTGTCTTCGTTTGCTAGGGCTGACAGATTTTGTTTAAAGGCTAAAAAAAGAAAGAAAATAATAAAATAATATTTTAGATAAGTCATAATTCATTACTTAATTGAATGATAAAAGTATATTCCGACATGTTTGCAAAATCTTTTCCTAGAGGAGGAAATTTTAACGTAGGCAAGTTTTTTTCTATATAGAGGCGATTTAAGTGGCTAGGAGATTTAATGATATTTACCTTGATGGCTCGGCCTAAGCGATCGACTGTTAATTTTAGTTGCACTTCCCCGTGCTCAGGTAATTTTAGTAAAAGTTTAAGCCGGCTAGCTAACTCATCTCTATAGCTTCTCTCTACTGCGCTAGAAGGAAGGGTATAAGCTGCAGGGAGAGTATCTGTTTGCAAAGCAGGGATGGCAGCAGCTGAGGCGAGTGCCGTCTGACTTGCTTGAGAGGAAGAAGCATTTCGATGAGCTCGGCTCTGCTCAAGCTTAGCAAGGCTGGCCTGGGCAGCTGCAAGAAGTTTTTTCTGTTTCTCCTTGGCTGCGGGGCTTGCTTGGGAATTAGGGCTTTCACGTTGAGCCTCTGCAGAAGTCTTTTTTAAGGGGGCTTTTATCGGCTTTTTTTCAGCAGGCTTGGCTGCAGTTGATGCAGGATTCACGCTTTTTTTAGTATTGTCTTTCTTAATAGATGGTTTGCCGGTTTTTGAAGGGGTGGATTGAGGAATTGCATTTTCTTTTTTAGGGACTGCTTTTTTATTGGGCGTCTGTTGAATAGCGGTAGAGTTTAAAGCTTTTATGTTTTTTTTATCGGTTGAAGAAGGGGTTTCAATTTTTTGAGTAGATTCTGTAGGAGCCGGAGAACTTGTGTGAGGTTTTACTTCTTCTACGTTAAGAGGGATAGGGGGAGGAGAGGCAATAAGTTTAGCAGCAATTTCTTCAGGAGATTTTGGACTGGGAAGAATATTGGAATTTGGAGCCAATTTTTCTTTGTTCTCACTAGGGAGGGGAGAGGATTTTGTTTGAATTTTTGGGGGAGTGAGCGGAATTGTATGCACCACTAGACGTTCGTTGTATTGGCGAGGAGCTTGTTTGGAAAAAGGGAGCAAGATCATTCCTAAAATCATTCCAACATGGATGATGATGACCCCGAGAGTGATTGGCCATAACGTCTTATCGTGGAGGTAGATACTACTCATAATAGTTAAAAAACTAGGCAGGTTTAAGAATCACATCTAATTGAGTAAATCCTGCTTTTTCAGCTGTATTCTTAACGGCTTGATAGGTTCCAAAGTGGGCCGTGCGGTCATGATATAACTGGGGCTGGGCAGCAGGATAACGTTTTTTGGCGTCTTTTAACAAGGTAAATAATTGTTCTAGAGTCACCATTTGTTTATTAAACCAAATAGTATTATCTTTGCGCACATGAATGGAGATAGGGCTGCTAGCTTGAACAAAGTTTGAGCTGCTTTCGTGCAAGCCAGAGGCCGCCTGGGCAAGCTCTACATTATCAAGCTCCAGCAGAGGAGCTATCAAAATAAATATAATTAAAATGACAAAGACCACATCAATTAGAGGGGTTAGATTAACAGTAGGTTCTTCGATATTTTTATGGATAGAAGCCTGAATGAATCGCCTGTTCATGAGAAGTCCACTTTTCTATATTGCAGCTCTACAGCACCCAACATTTCGTTGGCAAAGCTTTCCATTTCAATCTCAAAATCGCGAATAGCATGTTTTAAATAATTATAGCCAATTAGAGCAGGAATGGCGTCGATGAGCCCTAAAACTGTTGTCGCCAAGGCAAGAGAAAGCCCACCTAGTACCATTTGAGGCGTGCTGCCTGATGCTTGTACCTGGAAGTCAGAAAAGCTTGTCAATATGCCCCACACAGTGCCAAGTAATCCTAAAAATGGAGCTAGGCTTACCACCGTGGATAGGATAAAAAGGTTTTTTTCTAAGTTTTTAGTTTGATGAGCGATTTGAGTAGCTAAAGAGCCTTGTATAAAATCAATATCCGTAAGAGAAAGAAACGGTACACTTTGTTCAGCCTCCCTATTTTTTTGCATCACATACTTATTTTTATTAAAGATTTCCATCGTCTGTTTTTTAAGAAGAGAATAAAGATCCATGTAGGGGTTGCTATTTTTTACCCTACTGGCAGCTTCACAATCTAAATTCAAGGGATTTTGCTTCTGAAGCTGAAAGATATCATAAAAACGAGCCGCTTGTTTTCTTGCCTGGTAGGTTTGCCAGATTTTATGGAGTAAAATAATCCAGGTTATCATGGATAGTAGAAGAAGACCAATAAAGATCAATTTGCCTAAAAAATCAGAATGTATATAGGCTTCATAAAAGGGATTAGTAGCTATAAAAATGTTTACATTCATTCATAAATCCTTTAAAGTATAGCCTTTAATTAAAAAAGAAGGGTTTTACATTGGCAGTCAAATTCCGGCATATAACTTATAGGTTACTCGGCTTTTTGATCATTTTCATCCCTCTCTTATACAGTGAAAATCCTTCTCAAGTCAATCAACTTCATTCATTTCCATCTAATCTTGGCTTAATCGAGCCTCTAGTGAATGACTCTTCTTTACCTATTAAAGCTTATGTGCATTCCGAAACGATAAATTTTAAGGCGGCCGAGCCCTTTTGGATAAAAGTTAGCCTTACCATAGCTCCCTCGTGGAATATTTATTGGAAAAATCCAGGAGATGCAGGCATGCCTGTTTCGGTTACTTGGGAGCTGCCACCTGGGTTTAAAGCCGGTGAGCTTCAATGGCCTTATCCGCAACGTTTTGAATCACCTTCATCCATTGGCTTTGGCTATGAAAATGAGGTGCACTTGTTGTGCCAGATCTTCCCCCCCGAGAATCTCAATCATTCTGACACTTATAAGTTTAGAGCGACTATTAAATACTTAGCCTGTTCAGATTCGGCCTGTTTGCCAGGTGAAACTAAAGTGCAGATGAACCTGACCCCTACTTCTTTTACCCCAGTCATGGACAAGTCTTTAACCTCTATTTTCGAGCAAGCGCGTCGTTTGCTGCCAAAAACTTGTGGGAATATTACGGCCAAGCGTATCAATGATTTGATAGAGCTCAACATGCCATCTTCCTTAGCGCCGGCAGAGAAAATTTTAAATATTTATTTCTTTCCCGAGGAGGGGCAAAGCATAGATTATCATTTAGAGCCTTCTATCTCCTTACAAGAAAGTTCTTTTTCTTCTTACTCTATTGCCTTTAAAGAGAAAGATTCTTCGTTGCCTACAACTGTTCTTAAAGGTGTTTTAGTTCTGACTATCCAGCAGGCAGAAAAAATAGCCACGGAAGTTATCGAGGTAGCTGTGCCTATCCAAGACCTTAACAAAGAAAATTCTGTCTGGGCTTTCAATGAGGCTTTCCCTCGCTCCTGGAATATCACTTTGTCCTCCAAATCCAGCGATTATGAGGGCGGATTGGGAATGGCTTTGATATTAGCTTTTTTGGGCGGGATGCTTTTAAATTTGATGCCTTGCGTTTTGCCGGTAATCTCTTTTAAAATTTTAAGCTTCGTTAAAATGTCGGGGCAAAGCCGTCAGTTGACTTTACAACATGGTTTGATGTTTAGTGCAGGCGTTCTAGTTTCTTTTTGGATATTGTCTGCAGCGCTTTTGATTTTAAAGGCTTATGGCCATGCTGTAGGCTGGGGATTTCAGCTGCAAGAGCCTGCTTTTGTCGCTTTGTTGTCAGCGGTCCTATTCATTTTTAGTTTAAGCTTATTTGGTGTATTTGAAATAGGAATCAAAGTGGGCTCTTTTGCCGGACAGCTACAGCATCAAGGGACAAAAAAGGGAAGAGGTGCTTCCTTTTTAAGCGGGGTACTAGCCACGCTCATAGCTACCCCTTGCACGGGCCCCTTTTTGGGTACAGCAGTGGGTTTTGCTATGACTTTACCTTTCTACTTGTCTTTTTTGATTTTCACTTCCTTAGGAATGGGAATGGCGTCTCCTTATCTTATCCTATCTGCTTACCCCTCTTTTCTGCGTTTTTTACCTAAGCCGGGAAAATGGATGGAGACCTTTAAACAATTCATGGGCTTTATCATGCTTGCTTCCGTGTTATGGTTAATGTGGGTTTTTGCAGCTCAAACAAATGCATTAGCTCTTATCCTGTTATTAGGGGCCTTTTTTATGATAAGTATGGCTTGTTGGATTTACGGGCGCTGGGCGACCCCTCTTCATTCCAAATTAAGCTGTAGGATTGCTACAAGCGTAGCCATCTTTGGACTGCTGGCTAGTCTATATGCTTTACTTTATGCTTCTAAGGCTACCTCCCCCTCTATCTCTTTTTCTCCTGCTATAGCCGAGCAAGAGGTTATATGGGAAGAGTTTTCTCCCCAACGACTAGCAGAGTTAACTTCTCAAGGTATTCCTGTTTTTGTTGATTTTACAGCGAAATGGTGTTTAATATGCCAAGCTAATCATATGATATTGGGAGGGGCGGACGTTCATGCTCAGTTTAACGAGCAGGGCGTAGTGCGGATGAAAGCTGACTGGACAAAAAAAGATGCCGCTATTACGGAAGAGCTGCAAAAATTTGGGCGTCATAGCGTACCCCTGTATGTGCTTTATCAGCAGGAGCAAGAGCCTTTTATTTTTCCTCAGTTATTGACTCCTAGCTTAGTCATCAACAAATTAAAAGCTATCAAATAAATTTTCTGGAAATTAAAATATTAGGTAATTAATTTTTTAACTCCTTACTCCTTATAAGCTCTTGCTACTCTCCGACATTTGTTAGATAGCTAATTATCTAGCTTCCTCTTGGCTAAAAAAAACTTTAAAATTTAAGTGAGTTTTTCTTTATTTATATTTGGATCGATCGCATTCGGTTGCCTGCGACATACCTGTAGCTAACAAACAGAGCCCTATTATCTCTTTTTAATTGCCCTAATGGCTCTTAAGTTATTTTATTAGAAGACCTATACTAGAGCATAAGGGGGAAGTAGGTAGGGAAAGGGCAGCGACATTTTTTGCTCTGCACAAATACTTGGAATACTTGCTAGTAGGATTATTTACCTAAAATTGTGGAGCTTTTCTTGCTTGTCCTGCTTCTAAAATTTGCTTGCTTTTTTTGTTTTTATATATATATTTAATCTTATAAAAAAGCACAAAAATAGATATACAACTTAATAAGTAGGACCACCTATGAGTCCAATTTCTATGAATCTTGAACTTCTCCCTGATGAAATACAAGTCCACATTTTAAAGGATTGCGCTAGTCCTTCCTTATTTGGCGTTTGTACAAGATGGCAACACCTTCTAGCTAATGAAGTTATACCCTCTCTTTACAAGCAAATAGGTAAAATGCGGTTTCCTCAACGAAAAGCTACCGAGCAGGCTAACCTTTTAGATAAACTCTACAAGCTACCAGCTGGGCTTTCTACACTAGCAAAGGTAAAGGAAATTTTTAGGCAAACCTTCGCTCTAGCTAAATCTCTGGCTCCATTGGAATTTAAAGGGCAAATCGAAGAAAGAAAATATTTTACCCTGGCTAATTACACTTCTCTTCTTTTAAACATTAATCGTCTTTTAATAGAGTCCAGACTTCCAGGCTATAAGAAATATTTAGACCGACCAGACATCAAAGGCTTGCCTTTAGAAAAGAAAGGAGAGCTTTTTGAAGGTTGGATCAAAAAGTATAGCAAAAATATTAAGAGGTTTGAGCTAACAGGAAGCAAATTGACTGCTTTGCCTCCCGAGATAGGGGGATTATCTCAGCTACATGAGCTTAAATTAAACGATAATCATCTATTCACCCTTACGGCAAAAATAGGAAAGCTTTTTAATCTGAAAGAGCTTTGCTTGAACGGCAACCACCTCACTTCGCTTCCTGCAGAGGTAGGTCAGCTCTCTCAGCTCCAAGAGCTTTTCCTAGGGGACAACAAGCTAACTACCCTTCCTGCAGCCATCGGACAACTTTCTAAGCTGCGAGGGTTGTACTTAAATGATAATCAACTTACCATTCTTCCTGCAGAAATAGGAAACCTCTCTCAGCTGCAAGAGCTCTTCTTAGGTGGCAACAAACTAGCTACTCTTCCTTCAACAATTGGGCAACTTTCTAAGCTGCAAGAGCTGTATTTAAACAATAACCAACTTACCATTCTTCCTGAGGAAATAGGACAGCTCTCTCAGTTGCAAGAGCTTTTCTTAGGGCGCAACAAACTAGCTATCCTTCCTTCTGGAATAGGACTTCTTTCTCAGCTGCGGCTTCTTTACCTAAGCAACAACCAGCTAACTGTTTTGCCTGCAAGCTTAAAGCAGCTGCCCGCAGGGATAGATCTTAATCTGGATGGAAACTTGCTGGAAAGTATCTCCCTGAATTAAAGCAGCGTTTTAGCCTCCGTATTTAGGTAATAATACGCTTTAAAAAAACTAAGTCTGCATACCTAACCCTCTGAAAGTTACCTCTCTATTTAATGAGAGTAATTTTATAAAGTATGAGATTACATAAGAAGTGGCTTGAAAGCGTATAATATTATAAGGTGTTTTAAATAATTTTACCCTTGTTTATAAAAGACGTAAGCGATCACCGGGGGGGGGGCTATCAATAGATTCCTGATAAATAAAATAATTTCTAGGGTTAATATTTACTTAAGCATCCATATAAATAGCATATAGCCTTCATATGAGCAGCTATTTAAAGAAAATGTAGAGCTAAGGTCTAAACATGCTCAGCTAAAAGCCTTGGTTAAATAGACGGGAAAAGGTAACCAACAAACTTGAAAGCGCGCATTGCTCAGTTAGAAGAACAGCTTGATCAATATTCTAAGAATAGTTCCAAGCCACTTACGACGGATCAAGAAGCTAGCTGTTCATCATTACCTCAAGCAGAAAATCGACCTTATCATCCTGGGGCCAACCGCGAGTTGTTACCTGCTAGGGCAGTTATCTCGTATGAGGTTCGTAGTGTAGAAGGGTTGTCCACACTGTTACTTTTGCTATGCATGCGACTGAACTGATAAGTTTTTTTCTTGGCAGCAGATCAAACTTCTTGAAATTAAGCCCTTGCTACCTCCAATCGATCTAGTGACAAACAGATGCCTTTGTTGTCATTGAAAAGTGCATCCTGAACTTAAAGAAAATGAGCAATTCTTGCTCGGTCCTAGGCTAAAAGGATTTTTAAGGATATAGAAAAACTTTTGGCCTCGCAAAAGCCATGATTACCTGTTGATAAATTTTCTCTACTGAAGGCGGAAAAGCTGTTTTAGCAATTTCTTCTCTTTTTGCCTCTTTCTAAGCATCCTGTTTAAGCTTTTTTATAATTTTCTTGTACATTGCATCGATGAATTGTTTGTTATCTATTCTCATAAACGCTCAAGAAGGATAGGCTTTTTAGCTACTCCTTATACAATCGCACACTCTATCAAAGTCTCTCTTTAATTAAAGAGACAGCTTTTAGAGGATTGGGTGTGCAGGCTTAATTTTTTTAAAGCCTATAAGTGCACATCTCTACCCGAGGATGACAACTTTATAAGGGAGCTAGCTAGTCATAAATTTTTAAAGGCGAGCATCATTGACTAGCTCTTTAATGAATCCTGCAATCACCTGATTTTCTTCAGGATTTAAGCCTGGATTTATTCTTATAGTGCTAGAGCCTTCTTCTGCATTAACGGAAATAATGATGCAATTTGGGTGATAAAACCCAAAGCTAGCTCGGGAATGTACCTTTATCCCTTTCGCTAAGCATTTTCTGTAGAAAAGCCCCATAATCGCCCTACTTTTTAGGGCATGGCCTTTTCCTATGAGTTTTATATCGATAAAGGAACATTCCATCTCTGGATCTGCGGTGCTAATGCGTATCTTCTGGCTACTCTCTTTGCCTAAAGGCTGAAGGAGTGGGGGAACACCATCAAGAATTTCCCTAGTATTTTTAAAAATAGCCGATCGATAACTATCCATTTGCTCAGTCGTATACTTATAAGCAAGAGAGAACCATTGAAGGCTTAGTTGATCCGTTTTATGGGCAATGTCTTTAGTTAAGGAATTAAAAGCATCCCAGGGAGCTTTTCCATTATTAACCATGTAAAATGGAGATCCATAGTAGTTATCCATTCCAAACATATCAAATTTTTGCCCACTACGGAAAAAGACAAAGTTTAACTTACCGTCTTTTATCTCTTCCTGGAAAGTGGTAAGCAAATCGTGGACTTTAGGAGAATTGATATAATCGATTGTGCAATCGACCGCTACAGTAAGTTGCTTATTTTCGTTTTTTTGCCACAGTATTTGTCGGATATCTTCTTTGATATCTCTTATCGCATAGTGAGTATGATTAGCATCAATTTCGATATTAGGATTAAATTGACAAGCGTATAGATCAATTTGCTTTAAGTTTCTATCTTGCAAAGCATTCTCAATACGTTGGTCGTTGCCTATAAAGCTTGCTTGCTCATAATAAAAACCTGTACTAAATACTCGGGTAGGGTGAGGGTTCAGTTTTAATAAAGCCGCATTGATTCCAGCGAATACGTTGACTGCCGTCTTACCTAGGCCTGCTTTTATCAAAGGGCGCAGTTCTTCTGGAACGTTTGCTAACTGCTTTGGCAAAATAGTAGGAAATGCTTTTTCTTCAAAAGGGGCTATAAGCGTTAAAAGGTTGGCAATTTCACAATGAACCAACTCAATTTCTTGCGCATACTTACTATAATCGTCCATAAAAAGTTCTGCTGTGGCCAGATGCTCTTTTATTTTAAACAATGAGGTTTGAATGATTTCACGTTTTATTGGATGTCCTTGAAGCTTTTTCCACTGCTTATCGCTGATTTCATTAAGTAGACCCCTTAAAAGATGCAAGGTAGATTCGCCTAAAATAGCTAGATGAGGAGAGTAAGCATGCATCTCTGGAGAGGAAACTTTTGCTAAGAATCTTTCAAAGAGTGCTAGCTTAGTTAAATCAAGCTTACCAGGAAAATAAACATCTTTGTTAGGAATATCTTTAGCATCAGGGCCTTTAATAGGGTATTTAATATCGGGTCTAATATTAAAGCCATTAAGAATATGTTTACGCATGTTAATAGCGCCGATATACAAGCCGGTTTGCTCAATAAAATCTAAAAAGGCAGGATGCTTTTGAAGAATTTTTTTACCTTTTAAGTCGGTAAAGACTGGTAAAACTTTAATGCCCGCAATTTCGTCAAGCGTTAGTCTGCAAATGCAGGTGCTATTTTGTTGCAATAATTTTTTAAATTTACTTGTAGAAATTTTACTCAATTCAGGATGCTGCATTCTAAATTTTTCAATGGACCTATCAAATGAGCAATTAAGGCTTGTACGTATCGAATTCAATTGCTTTTCAAAAGCTTCTTCCTTTTCTCTTTTTCCATTAGTTTTAACTAAGTCTTCCAAAGAAAAAGTTAAATCCACTAATAAGCTTACATTCATCGCTTGTGAAAAAGCTTGGCGTGGTTCTTTGGCAAACTTGGAAAAATGTGCATTTAAGGCTTGAGTGAGTGTAGTTTCCCACTCAGCTTCTGAAATTGCACTATCAATCACATGAAAGTTTAAAGGAAAAAATTGAGTAACCTCGGTAGTATCGGTAAGAATGAGAGGACTCTTATGGGTAAATGCTAAATTTTTATTAATTTCTGCTCCTAGTCCTGGATTTTGCCGAAATCCCATGCGATGGTAATGATAATTCGTATAAGGTCCCACCTGAAATAATACGCCAATTTTTCTTTGTAATAATTTCATCATGTTAAGATAAATAGGGGCAGATTTTTCCAGATAATTGGTGGCCATGAACTCGATTTGTTTCTTTAATTGTGGATCCTGTGTTTTCTTATAGGAATTTTTCAACAGCGCTAGGTTAAGGCTCCAATCTGTTTGTGAATTCTCTATGGTTGCCACACTTTCTAAAAGCCCATGATAGGAGAGTCGTCTTATATGCAGAATGCGGTGAGCCAGGTCAGATATTAACTGTAAAAGCTTAGTAAAACCTTCTTTTATAATCGATACGAAGACTTCCCAACCAAGGGTAATATTCCTTTTTAATACTTTAAGGGAAGATGAAATACGAATTTTAAAAGATGCTAGGGCACACGCATGGGTTTTAGATGAGCAAGAAGAAGGAATAGTACCATAAACTTTAGGGGCTACTGCTTCTTGAGCCACTAAAGGATCTCTAAAATGATAGTTAGGGATATTTATTTTTTTATTATTATCCATAATTAAACTCTTTTTTTATTAACAAGTGTAGATTATAGCATAATAATGAATAAATAATAATAGAATTATTTCTGTTAGTTTTGTTTAAAATAAAAAAGTAGTGGTTAATTTTTTTACTTGAAGGTTTTCTTCAAAAATCCTATAGCAGGTAATCACACCAGCGGAAAAATTTTAACACATACTCTTGTAAATCCCTATGAGATTGTCTAAGTTCCCCAAATTAAGTTTAGTGCTTTACTTTTACCTGTGGCCTTTGCTAATGGAAGCAAGGTTACTAACTTTAGATGAGGCTACCCAGCGAGCTTTAACTTATTCTCCTGCCGTAGCCATCGTTGACACCACATGGAAAGTTAGACAGGCTGAGGAATATCAGGCAAATTTTCTGCCAAATCCCGTCGTCTCTGTAGAAATTGATAAAGCTAATTTAATTGGGAAGGAGAAAAAAAGGGCGGGAGATCGAGGGTTTTCTTGCAATTTATCGCAAGCTATTGAATTAGGGGGTAAAAGACATCTTCGAAAACAGACTGCTGGGCTCCAAACATCATTAGCCTTCAAGGAAATAGAAGTCATAAAGTTAGAGGCAAGTTGCCAGGTAGAAAAAGCTTTTATTGAGGTGGCTGCTGCGCAAGAATATTTGCGTTTCGCTCAAGAACTCCAACTAAGTGCCCAAGAAGTGCTTCTTTCCACTTCTGCAAAAATTGAAGGAGGAAAAATATCTTCCTTAGAAGGAAAGAAAGCTAAGTTATCAGTATTAACCGCTCATCTAGCTTTAGAAAAAGCTCGCAATAATTTTGAAAATTCTAAGAAAAAGCTCGCTTTGATTTGGGGAGATAGCCATCCCGACTTTACTTCTGTGGATTATAACCTTTTAGAAATTACTTTAGTCGAGGATCTTGCTGCCTTTATTGCTGAGCAAAATGATAATATTGCAACGAAACAATGGGAGCTGCAGATAGCAAATGCTGACCTCATGATTGCGAGTGAAAAAGCGCAACGTATTCCTAACCTCGTAGTTACCGCAGGATATATCAACTCTGCTGAGGATGGAGAGGGACTATTGCTTGGATTTTCCATGGCTATCCCGATATGGGATAGAAATCAGGGCAACATTTCTAAAGCCAAGCATTTATTAAACCAGCTTTATAACAAAAGAAATAAAGACAACTTGCAAGCACGCCTGCAATTAGAAGCTGAGTACGCGCAACTTCTCACTTCCTACCAAGAGGGGCTATTATATAAAAATGATGTTTTGCCTGTAGCTGTAGCTACTTTTGAGGGTGCTAAACAGGAATATTTGCAAGGAAAAAGTGATTACCTTGAACTTCTAGACGCCCAACGTACCCTTTTTGATGTGCATGACAAGTATATGCATGCTTTAGTGGATTATCATCAAAGAAAAGTAGAGCTCAATCGATTAGTAAGGGTAGGTTATGCAAATACGCAGGGGCCTTAAAAGGTTTGACTTAAGGAGATGCAAATGAGCAAAAGAATTTTTTTATATATAGGATTAGTTTTTCAACATTATTTGGCAGCAAGCCAGGAATTTAAGCCTGAACCTTCCAACTTTGTCTCTTTAAGTAATGAACAGATGATAGAGGCAGAAATTGAGATATTAAAGGCTTCTCCTAGCATATTGCGAAAAACCTTCGGGGCGCCAGCCCAAATTGTTATCAATGAGCAACAGCAAGCCATCATTGTAGCTAGAGTTTCGGGGGTAGTAAGCCATATTAGCAAAAATGTTGGAGATTATGTAAGCAAGGGGGAAACATTAGCTGTCTTACAAAGCAGGCCAATGGCAAATTTTAAAGCTGCTTATCTTACCTTGCTGAAGCGTTCCTCCTTAGCACAACAAGCTTTTAAAGCTGAAGCTATTCTTAAAGAAAAGAATGTAACATCTGAACAAGCTTATCTTCAAGCATTTTTAACCGCAGAAGATGCTTGTGTCAAACAAGAGTTGGCAGAGCAGCAACTCTACCTCTTAGGAATGAGCAAAAAAGATGTAAAAAAACTGGCTCAAGAAGAGAGCTGTGACTTATTTAGCTATCAGATTAAGTCTTCCTTAAATGGAATGGTAACTAGCAAAATTATCAATTTAGGTTCATCGCTAAATGCAGGTCAGGAAGCTTTTAAAATTGCTGATCTAGATACCGTATGGGTACAGATAGGAGTCTATGCGCAAGATCTTCCCTACCTTAAGCTAGGGGACAAAGTTCAGGTGGCTCTTTTAAAGGAAGAGAAATTTTCTGATTTAGCAGAAATCATCTATCTTAGTCCTATTCTTGATAAACAGACCCGTAGTGGAACAGCTATAGCTTTATTAGCTAATCAATCTAGAAAATGGTACCCAGGCTCGTATGCTCGAGTAGAAGTTATAGCCGAAGAGGTGGAAGTGCCTATAGCTGTGCTTAAAGAGGCTATTCAAGTTATTGAAGGAAAAACTGTCCTTTTTATCGCCCATTCCCAAGGATTTGAAAAACGGGAAGTAAAGATAGGAAGATCTGATCCCACTTATGTAGAAATCCTTTCAGGAATAAAACAGGGCACTTCTTATGCAGCTACTCATACTTTTATTTTAAAAGCAGAGGATGGAAAGAAGGCTATTAAAAATGATTGAAAAAATCCTAAATTTTTCTATTGCTTATCGTTATCTCATCCTCGCAGCTACTGTTTGTGCCATGCTTTTGGGTATATCTGCTTTAAAAAATCTTCCTATGGATGCTGTACCCGATATTACTAACAATCAGGTGCAAATTAATACCCTGGCTATAGGGCTGACACCTATGGAGGTAGAAAAAAGAGTGACTTTCCCTATAGAATCTGCCTTAAGCGGCATCCCAGGACTTGAGAGTACACGTTCTCTTTCACGTAATGGATTTTCTCAGATAACAGCTATATTCCACGATCAGGTAGATATCTACTTTGCTAGACAGCAAATTAATGAAAAGCTAATGGATGTTCGAAGCATTTTACCAGCTGAGGCTGAACCTAAAATGGGACCTATTTCCACAGGCTTGAGCGAAGTCTTTATGTGGTCAGTAGATTACAGTCCTGAAATGAGACAATCTAAGCAGCAGGAGGCAGGCCTAGGGTGGCATGCAGACGGAAGTTATTTAACTCCGGAAGGACAATTACTTAAGACTGATGTGGAATTAGCTTCTTACTTGCGTACGGTTCAAGATTGGATAATAACCCCTCAAATTAAAGCTGTTAAAGGAATAGCGGGTGTGGATGCACAGGGAGGCTTTATTCGTCAATATCATGTGGAGCCCAGTCCTGAGAAAATGATGGCTTTTGATATTAGCTTACAAGATCTACTTACCGCTATTGAAGAAAACAACCTTAATGGAGGAGCCGGTTACATTGAACGCGGCGGAGAATCATTGATTGTTAAAGTCGATGGAAGAATAGAAAACCAAGAAAATATTGGAAATATTGTGGTTGCCATGCGTGAAGACATGCCGGTTTTTATTCATGATGTGGCAGAGGTAAGCATTGGAAAAGAGCTACGTAGTGGTAGTGCTAGTAAAGATGGTAAAGAAGTAGTGATCGGCACGGCACTGATGCTAATTGGCGAAAATAGCCGTAGCGTAGCAGAAGCGGTAAGGGAAAAATTACAATGGATCAATACAACCTTACCCCTCGGGGTTATTGCCCAACCTGTTTTGAGTAGAAGCAAATTAATAGATACGACTATTCAGACTGTAGCTAGGAATTTAATAGAAGGTGCTCTTTTAGTTATCGTAATATTATTCATTTTCCTAGGAAATTTTCGTGCTGCTTTGATCACTGCTTTAGTGATTCCTATTTCTATGTTAATAACTGCTATAGGAATGGTTCAAGCTAAAATTAGCGGCAATTTGATGAGCTTAGGCGCGCTTGATTTTGGGCTGATTATTGATGGAGCTGTTATCATTGTGGAAAATTGCTTAAGGCGTTTAGGGGAAAAGCAAAAGGCACAGGGAAAAAGCTTGCAGCTAGAAGAGCGTTTAGAAGAAGTGATGCAAGCTAGCAAAGAAATGATACAGCCCTCTGTTTATGGGCAAGCGATTATTATCGCAGTCTATCTTCCTATATTGACTTTATCAGGGGTAGAAGGAAAGATGTTTCATCCTATGGCATTAACAGTGCTTTTTGCTCTATTAAGCGCATTTGTTTTGTCTTTGACATTTGTGCCTGCTATGGTAGCTATTTGGATCACCAAACCCCTACAAGAAAGAGAAAATTTCTTTATTTCCACAGCTAAAAAACTTTATGAGCGTCTTCTTTGGAGGGTCCTTAGCTTTCCTTATCTAGTTGCTACCATCGCCATCTTCATGGTGGCAGCAGCCTTAATTTTATTTAGTTTTCTTGGGCAAGAGTTTATTCCCACATTAGATGAGCAGGATTTAGCCATTCAGGTTTCAAGAATTCCTAGCACTTCTTTAACTCAAGCTACTTCCATGCAGCTACAAATAGAAAAAGTAATTAATAAATTTGATGAAGTGGCTTATGTTTATTCAAAAACCGGTACCGCTGAAATGGCATCCGATCCAATGCCTCCCTATGCCTCAGATACTTTTGTCATTCTTAAACCTCGTCCGGAATGGCCAGATGCTAAGCGAAATAAAGAAGATCTTGTAAAAGCTATAGAGACTAGGCTAAAAAAGCTCCCTGGTAATATTTATGAATTTACCCAACCTGTGGAAATGCGCTTTAATGAGCTAATAGCAGGGGTAAGAAGTGATTTAGCAGTGAAAGTCTATGGGGATGACTATAAAGTGTTAAAAAAAACTGCCGAGGCTATTGCTCAGGTCATGCAAAAATTACCAGGGGCGGCCGATGTTACGGTAGATAAAACTGATGGGCTACCTACTTTAGAAATTAATATAAATAGAAACATTTTAAGCCGTTACCATCTGAATATGAAAGAAGTTCTGGAAATGGTTGGAGTGGCAATTGGGGGTGGAAAAGCAGGAACCCTTTTTGAAGGAGATCGGCATTATGATATTATTGTTAGATTGCCTGAAAAGTTAAGAAATGACTTGCTAGCTTTATCAAGGTTGCCGATACGTTTGCCGCTCGCTACCAGTAAAGCGAATAAAAAAATTGTTTTTCCTTATATTCCTTTAAGTGAAGTGGCTAATTTAGATATCACAACAGGTTTGAATCAAATTAGGAGAGAAAATGGAAAAAGGGTAGTAATAATTCAGGCTAATATAAGAGGTGCTGATATGTCTACTTTTGTAGAGGTAGCCAGAAAGAAGATTAGTGAAGAAGTTAAAATCCCTGCCGGCTATTGGATAGAATGGGGAGGCCAATTTGAAAATTTAATAGCTGCTAAAAAGCGTTTATTGATAGTAGTACCAGCAGCATTTCTTTTAATTTTTATTCTGCTTTATGTAGCCTTTCATTCGATTCGGCAAGCTTTTTTAGTTTTTAGTGCTATTCCCCTAGCTTTTACTGGTGGCATCATAGCTTTATGGTGGCGAGGCATACTTTTTTCCATTTCAGCAGCAATCGGATTTATTGCTCTTTCGGGCATTGCCATATTAAATAGTTTAGTTCTTATAAATTGCATCAATCAATGGATTTTAGAGGAAGCTTCAGCTAAGGAAGCAATCTTAAAGGGGTCCATAGCACGCTTTCGGCCAGTTGTCGTGACAGCTCTAGTGGCAGCATTAGGGTTTTTGCCTATGGCATTAGCACAAGGGGCAGGAGCTGAAGTGCAGAAACCTTTAGCCACCGTGGTCATTGGTGGTCTTATTAGCTCCACTTTACTCACCTTAGTCGTATTACCAGCTTTATATATTCTTACTATTTCTTCAAAAAGGTTTAAAACTTTTAAATAAAGTAATGAATTAATTTTTCTAAGTTGATTAAAGAATCCAGCTTCTTGCTGAAGAAGCTGGTATTATAAGGCAGCTTTTTAATCCAAAATAAATAGCTAAGAATGTTGAATGTATCTCAAACAGGCATTTTTTAATTGGCTTTATATAACTCTCTATCCTTAGTAAAAAGGAGTCTATGATGCTAGTATGATTTAAAGAATTAACAGAGATACAAGGTAAGTCTTTAGAATCCTTACGTCTTAAAAAGCTTAAAAAAACGAGGGTAAGGCTATTCGCATGCGACGTGGCCCTTGAGAAAAATCTGCAACCTTACTTTTAAACGCTCGGTATAGATTTAAGAGGATGGGGAGAGGCTTTAAGGACAAAAGTGGACATCTAGGAAAATAAAATTAATTACTTCATAGATAAAAACTGCTTGTTTTCTTTACCGTGAAAATTAAAAAAAATATTTTTTAATTCCTGCTTATGTTTTTTATAAATAAGAATTGAACTTAATTCATTCTATAGATAATATATTATTGTTTAACTTAATAAATAATTGTTCTAAGTTTTAATCCTTAACAAAAGGAGTTTGTAATGGTTAATAATATCTCTCCATCCTTTTCTCCAACTACTGTAGAAATTTCGCAAAATATAGATTCTTGGGCTATTTCTAAGATGCCTGATGAAGTATGGATAAAAATCTTTTCTTATTTACCTGCTAAAGATTTAGCAGTTAGCCGGCAAATGTCCAGACATTGGAGCCAATTAGCCTCCAACCCCTTATTATGGCATCGCTTGGTTCTTAAAAAATTTCCTTTTTTGCCGCCTTTGTCCCATGGTAAATATACTCATTCTATGTATGAAAACCAAGCTATGCTTTCTCGAAATAGGGAAGAAAAACATTTTGTGAAATTTATCGAATTTGATTATGTAGAAGGGAGTGGAAAAGCAGTATTCTCTCCTGATAGCCAATGGATGGTAAGTAGCGCTAAGGACAATACCGTTCATGTATGGAATGCTTTTAATGGAAAGTGCCATCAAATCCTTGAGGGCCATACAGGTCTTATCACTAGTATAACTTTTTCTGAGGATGGAAATTGGCTAGCCACTACTTCTGCTGACTGTACAGCTCGCTTATGGAAGCTGGAGGCAAACAAGTGGATATGTAAATCTTCCTTGAAGGGTCACCTTAAAGAAGTTTGCAGCGCAGCTTTTTTTCATGATTCTACTCATGGCTGGCTGGTGGCTACGGGATCGTTGGATTGGGATATGCGCATATGGGATATGAATACGGGAAGATATCTCAGCACGTTATTGTTTAGGGATGATGCTCCCGTTAAAAAGATAGATTTTTTGCCTAATAATTCACTGGTTATCACAGAGCCGGAAATAAATAGGGTTTATGTTTGGGGGGAGGAGCCATTTCTATGCCAAAGATCGCCGCATTCTAAATGCGTAACTACTAGCACAGCTAACGCAGTCGGTCCATTTAATTTTGGCCCCTTTGCTTTATCTCCTGATAAAAAAACAGGAGCTTTTTTATTGAAGCCTGGTGAGCTTGTCATACGCGAACTTCATAATATGAGAGAAGATGTTAAAACGCTAGAGATTCCAGATCAGCCAATCCTCTGCCTAGCATATTCTCCGGATGGAGAATTGCTTGCCATAAGCTTTGCAGAAGAACCTTCGCAAAAACCTGGTTTTGATGTTTATCACTTATATACCGACGGTATAGATGAATATGAGGCGCTACATATAGGAGAGAGTTTTAGTAAATTAGCTTTTTCTCCAGATGGACACTGGATAGCCGCAGGCAATTCTGAACGGTGCGCTCTCTGGAGTGATGAACATTCTTCCCCTTGGTATTCTATCCCTTTGCCTTGTAATGACAATTTAAGTTTTTCTCCTAACGGACGGCAGTTACTGATTGGTAATACAGTGATTGATTTTTTTGATATTGAAGGAGAATTAATTGTTGATGGGGCAGCGGAAGAAATAAAAGAAGAAAAAAAGCAAGCAACACCTGAGATTTCAATGGAAGAAACTACCCACTTAGAGTCTAAGAAAAGAAAGTCTAGGAGTGATAAAAGCCAGAAAGAGGAAAAAGAGATTCCCTATTCAGCAGAATCTTCTCCACCATCTACGTTAAAAAGAAGAAAAAAAGAAGAATAGAATCCCGTTTCAATAGGCTTTTGTTCTTGCGCAATCATGTATTTAAAAAGCCGTGCTTATTAACTAGCAGGGATAGCTGTGAGAGATTGGATTTTTTTTCAAGGATAGACAAAGTTTTTTAAAGCCTATAGCATTAAAAAAGTGTTAGCCTTTATAGGCTCTAGCTTTAAAACTCCTATTTTTTTAAATTTTTTAGAGTCCTGTATTTGATAAATGCTCTCACAGCTTCCGCGATTATCGCTTTTTTGCAAAAAAAAGTAAGAATGGCTTCTTACCCTAGCAAGATTTATCATAGAAAATATTTTAAAATTGCAAGCTGTTTTCCCTTACTATTTTTTCAAGAGCTTTTATCCATACAGTTTCATCATTAAGCCCTTGAACAATATCTAAGCGCTCCCCTCCCATTTTCTTAAATTCTTCCGCATACTCTACGCCAATTTCAAAGGTAGTTTCTAGGCAATCACACACAAAGGAGGGACAAAACACCAAGATTTTCTTTTTATTTTGCCTAGCAAGCTCTTTGATCACATGAGGGGTAAAAGGTTCTAGCCATGGATCTTTGCCTAGGCGTGACTGAAAAGCTAAGCTAGTCTTTTCAGTAGGCAGATTGAGTTGTCCTATGATTGCATGGGCCGTAAGATGGCACTGAGCCGAGTAACAATCAACGTTCTCTTGGCAAGCGTGTTGGCAGCAGTTTTGTGACTTTAAACAGTAATTGTTTTTATCAGCTTTTGTCACTTGCCTCTGAGGAAGCCCATGAAAACTGAACAAGAAATGATCGTATTCTGCTAGGTTATTCTTAAGAGCAACATGGCAAAAGGCCTGGATGACAGCAGGGTGGTCAGCAAAGGAGTTAATAAATGTAATTTTAGGTAAAGATATCTGGTTTTTTAAAATTTCCATGCTTTTTTGATAAACTGATCCCGTAGATGCTGAAGCATATTGAGGAAATAGAGGGAGGATAATCAGTTGTTTAATTCCTTTGTTTAAAAGCAGCAACAGCTTCTTTTCTAAGGAAGGATTTCGATAGCGCATCGCCAGCTCTACATAAAAATTATCACCTAAAGCTTTTTGTAAGGCGTCTCTTACTCTTTTCCCATATACCATCAAAGGTGATCCCTCAGCTGTCCAAATGTTTTGATAGGATCTAGCCGATTGTTTGTAGCGTGCAGGAATGATAATGCCTCTTACAAGTAGCTGCCGTTGTAGCCAAGGAAGGTCTATTACCCTCTCATCGGTTAGAAATTCGACCAAATATTTATACACATCTTTGGGTTGAGGAGAGTCAGGGGTACCTAAATTGACAAGAAGGGTACCGATAGGGGAATGATACATACTTATCCTTGATATGTTTTGCCAGGCTTGAGCACGATAAAGTCTTCTTCAGCAAGGCGATAAAATTTTAAGGCCATTTTAAGCTGTTTTTCCGGATCATCAATAGCTTCATCGGAAAGTCGAAAGGTTCCAAAATGTATAGCAATACTTTTTTTAGAAGCTAAATCTATATGTGCTTGGACGGCATCAGAAGGAGACATATGAAAAGGCTCCATAAACCAACGGGGTTCGTAGGCTCCAATAGGCAATAAAGAAATCCGAGGAGAGCCAAATCTAGCTTTAATTTTCTCAAACACCTGCGCATAGCCTGTATCTCCTGCAAAATAAATCCACTCTAGGTCTTTCCTGATGATAAAGCCTCCCCAAAGGGTCTTATTTTTATTAAAGAGATTTTGCATGCTAAAATGTCTAGCGGGTGTAAAGATGATCTCAAAGTTGTTTGCTTTGATTGCTTCCCACCAATCAAGTTCATCGATGTCTTTCAAGCCTTTTTTCTTGAGATAGTTTTTATTACCTAATCCGGTGATGAATTTAGGGTGATGTTGGGCTTGTATTCGGCGCAGGGTAGGTATATCCATGTGATCGTAGTGATTATGACTCAGAAGCACGAGATGAATAGGAGGTAAATCTTCAAAGCATATACCCGGTGAGTGCACTCTTTTAGGTCCTACCCAAGAGAATGGACTGCAACGTTTAGACCAAATTGGATCGGTAAGTATATTAATATTTCCCCACTGAATCAGTATAGTAGCATGATTAACAAAGGTAAGCCTAAGGTGATCATCATTTATCTGTGTAAGAGGTTTGGCAAGCTGGCTTATAGGAATGCTTTCAGGCCATTTTCTAGGCTTACTTTCCCACATCCAATGAATAAAATCTTTAAAAGAGCGCTTCGTGGGAGGGTTATTATGATAAAGATAGCCATCGTAATGATCAGAAAGACGGTGTTTGCTTAGATAAGCTTTGTAGATAAGTGTCCACCGTAACGAACTATCTTTTCTTTCAAAAGCATAAGCGTAAATTTCTTTAGGGGATAAACGGCTAAAATTAATAATTTCTGCATCGGTAAGTCGATAAATAATGGCATCGGCAGCAGTTTTATTTAAAACGAGCTGTCGCAAGTTTTTAAGGGCTACTTTAAATTGGTACTGTCGAAAACATAAACGTATTAAAGCATATAGAAGCGAGCTTATAAGGAATAAGTGTCCTAATTTAGAAAGATAGGAGAAAGTTTTACTTTCCTGCTCAAGGGTTAAGATATCTAAAGCAACAACCAAAACAAGAAGAAAAACAAAAATTAAGCTTTCAGTGGAGGTTTGAACGATGGGTCCAAAAAACCTTCTAAAGCTTGAAGGTGAAGAGCGGTAAGCTAAAATTTCTTCAAATATAGGCTCTTCAAACCTCATCCGCCCTATGTGCGACAATTCATGAGCTATTAATTCCTTACGGGTATAAAATTTCCCATAATGGGTAGAATTTTGTAAATTCTTCCTTAGCTGCAGGAAAGGATAAGCCGGATAATCATCTGTCTGTTGAAAAATCCATGTGCATCCGCCATGCCAGGGAAGTAATTTGTAATTACTAAAGAAAAGAGGCACCCACGTAGGAAATATATCATAGAGCTTTTGTATTTCTTGGCACCCTTCTTTTAGAATATTGGCAGAACGTGGAGATTCTTCTACAGCAAAGGGAAATTCTTGCAACAGCTCTTGAGTAATCTGACTGTTTAAATTCAAGCAATAGGCTACTCTCTCAGCAAAGGATTGATCACTTTCAGCAGGTCCAGGAATTAAGCCCTCAAAATTACTTTCCATCAGATCTTTTCTAGAGGAATTTGCCATCATCATCTTACTTAATTTAATCGGCGATAAAAGGAAAAGTTAGCGCACTGTAATAGCTCCTGATCTCCCTGGCTATCCCCATAAGCGTACAAAATATAGTTTTTTGTAGGCCCTTCTTCCTCTATTAAACGGCGAACCTTTTCCGCTCCTCGGCAATTTAATCCTTGTAAGTATCCTGTGAGATAACCTTGAGGCGAAAAAGCTACCCGCGAAGCAATGATATTATCAAAACCTACCGCTTGCCCCCAGGGTTTTAAGTAAATATCAAGATTAGCACTTATTAAAACGCAACGATGTCCTTGATTTTTATGCCAAAGAATTCTTTCTAGGGCCTGAGGACGAAGGAGTGTAGGTAAAATTTCTTTAGCATATCTCTCGGCATACATTTTTATCTCATGACGTCCTTTTCCCTTTAAAAAACGAGTAAGCAAAGCTTCTTTGAGTTGTTGACGGGAGAGATATCCTAGAAGATATTGGAAAAAATGAAAGCTTTCTAAACAAAGATTTTTTCTTTTAAGAGCCGAACCGACTACAAAATTTAAAAAGGGTAAAAGAGAATCGCGGTAGGTTAAAGTTCCGTCGAAGTCGAAGGCTGCGATGATAGATGGAGAAGGATTTGCCATACAATTGGGATCTGCTATAAAATGTGGGGATTGCAAAAATTTTATTCACTATTTGCTCTTTTATAATTATGATCTAACAAGAGATTTTGATGAAACATGTTTTAATTACTGGCGCTGCTGGCTTCATAGGCTTTCACTTGGCCAAAGCTTTGAAAAAGCGCGGGGATCATGTTATTGGTATAGATAATTTTAATGATTATTATGATCCCTTGCTCAAAAGAGCACGGGCTAAGGCGGTAGAAAAACATGGGATTGCTTTGTTTGAAGGGGACATCACCGATGCCAACTTTTTATACGAGCTAATTGCCCACCATCAAATTAGCCATCTTATTCATTTAGCAGCACAAGCAGGAGTACGTTACTCTTTAGAAAATCCTCAAGCTTATGTGAAGGCAAACATTGAAGGCTTCCTAAATGTTTTAGAAACTTGCCGTCAATTTCCAGCCCTTCAATTAGTATATGCTTCCTCTTCTTCCGTTTATGGATTAAACCAAAAGATACCTTTCTCTATAGAAGATCGAACGGATCATCAGGCTAGCCTCTATGGAGTGACAAAAAAAGCTAACGAACTTATGGCTTCTACTTATTACCATTTATATCGAGTACCTATTACAGGATTGCGCTTTTTTACTGTATATGGTCCCTGGGGACGCCCCGACATGGCTTACTTCCAATTCACTAAGTCTATCCTTGAGGGAAAACCTATCCATATTTTTAACCATGGCAAAATGAGAAGGGACTTTACCTATATAGACGATATTGTCCAAGGTATTAAATCTTCTATAGATCGGGAAGGTAAAAATGAAATTTTTAATCTTGGTAATCATCAGCCGGTAGATCTTTTAAAAATGGTAGAGATCATTGAGGAAACTGTAGGCAAAAAAGCTGAAAAGATATTTGTACCTATGCAGCCTGGGGATGTTTTAGAAACTTATGCTGATATACAGGCGAGCCAACAGATATTAGGATTTTTGCCTAAAACCACGCTTGAGGAAGGAATTCCTCAGTTTGTGAAATGGTATCTAAATTATTGTTCCACAAAAATAGCTTAAAAGCGGTAAGGTAAGTAAATAAATTATATTAAACTATCTATTGAGACAACTCAAGAGAAGATGCAAGATGAACAACATGTTTTTCTTTTCAAATATCTTTTAAACAAATAATATGCGTATTTTAAGAAATTAGCTTGGTTTATTTATGAGAATTTTTTTGACCCTCTGCCTTTTATTAACTGCTCTAGCTGCTTGTAAAGGCCCTCAACGTTCGCAAGCTCAATCACCTATAAGTAAGGATTATAGTTCAGATGCTTTTACGCGGGCAGCCATACGTCAAGCAACCCGTTTAGCTCATCAGCATCACTGGTATTTAGATGATGCCTGGGCTTATTATAACAGCACCGACAGTGTTCATCGCCTTTGCTTAAATTTTCGTACTCAAAATATTCTAGAGCTCCACCAAGCACGAGCTCAACTCGTGGATGTGGTAGAAGAGCTTTTACAGAATCTAAAATCCAATCCCCTAACTTCTTCTCGTCTAGCTCCTAATTTTTCTGCTGAAAATCTTTTGATTCATGTGGACTTTCAAAGTTTTTGGGGACTATATGGAGATTCAAAATATGTGGGGTGGATGGGACTGGAAAATGGGATGGTTTATTATTATGACTTCGACGTTAAAAATACACAAAATGATCAGTGGTGCAATCGTATAGAAACTTATAATAAAAGCAAAGAAATTGCTCTTATTGAGAAAGAAGCTGAGAAAGAATACCAAGATAGTCTCCCTGCTCCTAAGCGCGTTTTTGAATACCTCAATGAATAGGATCAAATTTTCATTTATTCATGAATAGTGACATGCTTTTTAAAATAGACCAAAAATAGAGGCAGCACTATTGATGCCGTTTTAAAAGATGGAAATAAGTGTGTGAGTGGACCCAAACTACCTGAACAGTCGTTAGAGTTAATTTCCCATAACTTTCAAAATATTTATGCAGCCGCGCATTCTAATCAAGAAATTATCCATCTAGTCCCCTCTTTATGGGGAAATAAGCTTTACTGTCCTTCTGCAGGCTGGAGAGGTAGGGTTCTTCGCTTGATCTATTTTTTTGCAAATGTTTTGGTGGGCAGTGCTTTTTTTGAAAAAAACTTAATGCGGCTATAAAAGCTACACATGCCATTTATCAAGAGCTTGAAAAATTTCGCTACCGCCTCCTTGATAGCACTTATCAAGAGTATTTAAATGCTCGCTTTGCAAATAGTAAAAACCATGCTGCTCTTCCTGTAGTCAATAATGCGAGAGAGCAAATTCAGCTATTTTACCAAGCTACTTACCCTTTAATAGAATTGGTGCGATCAGAAAAAAGCCGGAAATTAAATACCTTTCTACATGCTCATTTTCCTGAGATTTATCATAAAAAAGATAAACCTTTTTATGATAAAACTTCTTTTAAATCTTTAAGAAAGCAGGTGAAAATTATGGCTCTAGAAGGAATGACGGCAGGAGAGCTTCCCTTTCACATTTTTCAAAAGGTAATTTGCAAAGAGCCAATCCAGCAACCCTCACAAGTTGCAGCTAAAGAGCAAAAATCGCTGTTAAAGTTTATAAAAAGAATCCACCAAGCAAAAGAACAGGGAAAGTTTGAGATTGAATTGTTTCATGAGGGCATGAAAAGTCTTATCCTCAGCCTTCCTCATTATCGAAAGGAAAATATAGGAGCTGATTTAGTTTCACTAGAGAAGACTTTAATTAAAGAAGGTTGCTTTCTTTTAGAAAAGTTTGATTTAAAGCATTTGCAATGGCGTGAAGAGCTGCAGCAAGGTTGTAAGCTTATCAAAGCTAATCAACCTTTTTATTTTAGGGATAAGAAAAACCAGGAACATTTATTTGAACTGGGGGACTCCCTTAAAGGCCATGAGACCACTCAATTGCCTAATCTTTATAAAGTTTTCGAAATCTTTAAACCCCATACTTCTCAAAAATATGAAAAGGTTCTTTTTGTAGTAGGGCCTAATAAGCTATGTTTTGAATATAGCAAGCTTTTAAGGTCGGAAGAGTTTTTTTGGGCTCTTGCCACTCCCCAATTTAAGTATATAGATCCTAAAGGAAGATATGCAATCATAGAAAACCTTCCCACTTCTTTAGAAAGCATTGCCTGGCATACCCATAAGAAAAGCAAATTGTCGAAGGTGAATAGAGCCTATGCCGAACCTTTGCGTTTGCTCATTCGTTTTTTTGTAGAAGAAAAAAATACTCCTCGTTATCTAAACGTTGAATATTTTAAATTCGACGGAAAAGGCCGATTAAAATCCACTAAGGATTGCATTCCTTCTGGGTATTTAGATTCAATAGGATTAGAAGAAATAGTCTTTATAGCTGCCCAAGGAAACCTTCCTGTTTATCAGCATATCATTGAACCCTTACTTCAAGCTAGCCAAAATAGAAAAGTTTTAATCTTTTTTCGTCAATCTATACGAACTATTTTTAGCAAATGTCCTGTACCTATCGAAAGCTTAGCAAGGAAATATGGTTTAAAGAATAAACGAGTAAAAACAAGAGCACGCGAACTCCAGCAAAAGGTTGTAAGTTTAAAGGAAGATTGCTATCAAGCCGTTTATCACCATTTTGAGCATGAGGGCATCGATAAATCCAGTCTTTTAAAGAGTATAAAAAAATCTTTGCTAGCTTTGTATAAAAACCACAAAACTTTTGGCAGGTTATGGCCTATTGTTACATCGACCCTATTGATAGAAACAGTGGAATTAGATCCACAAAAGTTTTGTGAGAAAAACTGCAGCTAATCTCTGCTTTTTTGTTAAGTTTAACCATTAAGTCATTCTGTTTTTATAGTCTTTTTCAAAAAGGTTAAAGAAGGCTTTAATCATGCTTCTCTTTTTACTTGAACACGCTCTTATAGGGATAATTGAATAAGGGAGGGAGTCTATCTAAAAGCAAAAGGCGTTTTTTCCGGGATTTTATAATTTTTCAGACAGAGAACGACCGGTGGTAGACATTGCAAGGCCGCCCAAGATAAGAAATACGATGGCTGAGTATCCAATTAAATAAATATATCCTGCTACTTAATCCCTAGCTACCATTCATCTTAATTTTAAAAGCCTAAGAGGACTTTATGGCCACAAACGTTCCATGGCGGCCTGTAATTTTCTCGCGACGATAAGAAAAATAATCTTCCGGATGAGAAAAGTTACTTATTTGTGCAATCTGAATATGATGCTCTAAGACGCCTGCTTGCATAAGTTGATTTTTAGCAATCGTCCATAGATCAAAATAGCATGGACTCATTTGAAATTCCCAAAAGGCTTGAGGCAGTTCCTGACGATAATGAATAAATTCAGCATCGTAAGGCCCTAAGCTAGGAGAAATACAGACATGTAAATTATCGGGAAAGGATCCATAATGGTGCTTCATGAAATTTACAGTTTTGCCATAAATATTTTGTACATTTCCCTTCCAACCCGCATGGACATTGGCGATAGCTTGTTGAACAGGATCGTAAAAAATTGTAGCTTGGCAATCTGCATGGGTAATCATCAACACTGTATCGTGCAATACAGTTGATAAAGCGTCACAGGTAGGCCTTAAACCTTTATTTTTATGGGTAATTTCTACAATTTTATCGGCGTGTTCTAATTGGCAGTCGTAAAGGTTTTTAAAAGCAAAAATCTTTTTTACTTTTTCGCGATTAAGCCTAACATTTTTATTTTCCAGGAGGTTTTGCAAGCTAAAGCCCATATTTAAGCTTGCAAACAAATCTGTACTATATCCTCCATGACGTAAAAGGATGCCATGAGTAAGATTTTTAAAAGGCGCTAAAAGTTCAAATTCAAGCCATGAAATTCCATGGCATTCGCGACGTTGCATGTAGAAAGCCTTTGGTTACCCGCTATATTTACATCACTAGCGCTTCTATTTCAAGATTTCTGCAAAAAAACTTAAGGAAGGGAAAAAATTAAAACCGATTATGAGCAAAAGATTTACACGGCTAGCAAAAAGAACGTTGAATAATTTTTACTTAAAAAGCGAATTTTAAGAAGATCTCTGGAAATAAATGATTTATACTTATAAAATTCATAATCTTTACCTTGTTTAAGGCTTAACTTCTTATGACTTTATTATCTCAGCTAAATGAAGAGCAACTTGGGGCAGTGAATGCTATTGAAGGCCCTATTCTGGTATTAGCAGGAGCAGGTTCAGGAAAAACACGGGTTGTTACTTCGCGTATAGCCTCTTTAATTGAAATGGGAGTCCCAACTTCTCAAATCCTAGGTTTAACTTTTACTAATAAAGCTGCTGAAGAAATGCGCGAGCGTATTCGCATCTTAGTAGGAAGGCAAGCTCCTCTTCTATGTACTTTTCATAGTTTAGGAGCCAGAATTTTACGTGAATCTATTCAAGCTTTAGGATATGAGCGTGACTTTACCATTTATGATGAAGAAGACATCCATAAAGTGCTTCAAGCTTGCCTAGTGGAGTTGGAGATTAAAGATAAAAAGATGGATACCAAGACCTTTCGAGGATTGATTTCAAAAGCTAAAAATGCTTTGCAAAGGCCGGAAGATATTAAAGTAAGTTATATGTCTTCACCGGCTGAGGAATATCTTTCTCGTGTTTATTCTCTCTACCAAACTAAGTTAAAACATTATAACGCCGTAGATTTTGATGATCTTCTTTTTTTGGTAGTAAGGCTTTTTCAAGAACATCCCGATAAGCGTGAACAATACCAGGATCGATGGACATTTTTATCTATTGATGAATATCAAGATACCAATGAAGCTCAATATAAAATTTTAAATTATTTAGTGCAAAAGCACGGCAATTTATTTGTGGTAGGGGACCCGGATCAATCTATCTATTCCTGGCGGGGAGCCAACATTAATAATATTTTAAATTTTGAAAAAGATTATCCTGGTGCTCAGATCTTTCGCCTACAACAAAACTATCGTAGTTGTAGCAATATTTTAGAAGCGGCGAATGCTGTGATTGCTCATAATGCCAATCGCTATGAAAAACAGCTGTGGAGCGATTTAGGTAAAGGAGAAAAAATAAAGTTTTATGCTAGCGATACTGAGCGTGATGAAGCGGATTTTGTAGCCGATAAAATTCGCCAGCATCGTGAGCAAGGCATTCCCTATAATGAAATAGTAGTGTTTTATCGCACCAATAATCAATCACGCGCTTTTGAAGATTATTTTCTATATCGCCAGATCCCCTATGTAATTGTAGGAGGTTTATCTTTTTACCAAAGACGCGAAATTAAAGATATTTTATCTTTCTTGCGTATGGTTTATTCAGGGACCGATTATATTTCTTTTTTAAGGAGCCTCAATATCCCTCGCAGAGGAATAGGAGCAGCTTCTTTAGAAAAAATTCGCCTGGCAGCCTCGAAAGAGCAATTGTCAATTTTAGCTTATTGCGAAGCTATTGCTGAAGATAAAGTTTTGCAGCATCCTATTAAGCTAGCTACTAAGCAAAAAGAAGCTTTAAAGCAATATTTAGGGATTATCTATCGTTTGCGAGAAGTGGCTAAATCAGCTTCTTTACAAGAATTAGTGCGGGCTGCCATAGATGAGACCGACTATCTTCAATTTTTAGCTGAGGATCCCGAGTCTTTTGAAGATCGTAAAGGGAATTTGGATGCTTTAATTACCAAAGCAATTGAATGGGAACAAACCGCTGTCGACGCGACTTTAAGGGCTTTCCTAGAAGAGCTTACCTTAAAGTCTAGTCTAGACGAGGCCGATACCAAGAAAGATCGCGTAAGCTTAATGACCATTCACAATGGAAAAGGATTAGAATTTAAAGTCGTTTTCTTAGTGGGAATCGAAGAGGATTTATTTCCTCATGTTAATTCTAAAGATAAGCTTGAGGCTTTAGAAGAAGAACGACGTCTTTTCTATGTAGGAATGACGCGTGCCAAAGAATGTTTATATTTAACACACTCCCAATATAGATATATGTGGGGCATGGCACGGCATCAGCTCCCTAGTCGTTTTATGCGTGAGGTGCCCAGAGAATACTTAGAACGTATTCATCAATCGCCACTTCCAACTTTTAGACCTAAAGACTATACGGGAGAAAAGGGCGAGCCAAGCATAAATGGAGGCGAGGATCAATCGTTTGATCACTATGAAATAGGAGCTGCTATCTTTCATCAAGAGTTTGGGATAGGGATCATTCGTGAGGTTTATCAAAGTTCTCTAGGACTTACCTACAAAATCTTTTTTTCTAAAGATAATCGCGAAAGAAGTATTGTCGCTAAATATGCTAAGCTTAAAAAGTTATGATCAACTTGATTAATCTAAAAAGTTTATTTAAGGTATGAAAAGGGTGTTTTTGTTGAACGGCCCTTGTCTCGATTAGAATAAAGGTTCTCATTCCTTATTTTCTTTTTTCCCCGTAAGCAAATAATCGGGTGAAATAATCTTTTTGTGAGCTAGGTAAGAGGAAATATTGATCAAATAACTTTGAGCCTGCTGAAGCTTTTGTTGGCTAAATAGAGAATAATCGCAATGCTGAAGATCTAATAGCTGAATTTGAAAATGAGCTGTCGTTCTCTTGATTTCATCATCTGCTTCTTGAAAGTCGCTTGATGCAAAATAGCCGTTGAGCACATTCCATAGCTGCAAGGCAAGCAGAGAAACAGAATCAGCAGAAAGAGAATCCAAAAACCTTCTTTCACCTGGAAGGAAATTTTCTGTAGAAAGAGTATGATCAGCCTCAGGTATATAATTTACCTCGTGGTTTAGCGCCTTCTTATCATGGCTAGAATTCAATTTTTTTGCCAAAGAAGCTGCTTGAGATTTTTGCCCTTCCACTGCTTGTCGCTGCGTTTGATTTTTTCTTAAAGATTCACGGATAAAAGCTACCGTTGGGTTTTTGCTATTAATATTCCAAGATAGGCCCAGGGAAGTGAGTGAAGTATTGGTTTCCAAGGCTTTAGCTAAAGCCTTAATAGCTTCATAATTTGTGAAATTCTTCCCGCTTAGATTTAGTTCAGTGAGCGAGGTATTCGTTTCAAGTGCTTTAGCTAAAGCGCTAAAGCCGTCATAGCCTATCCTATTAGACCTAAGGTTTAACTTAGTAAGCGAGGTATTCTTTTCAAGAGCTTTGCCTAAAGCGCTAGCGCCTTCACTGCCTATCTCATGGTTGTAAAGATTTAGTGCAGTGAGCGAGTGATTGGTTTCTAGGGCTTTAGCTAAAGCGCTAGCGCCTTCGGCTTTAGCTAAAGCCCTATCGGCTTCAGCTATAGCTAAGGGACTAGCAACTTCATAGGCTATCTCATTGTTGTAAAGATCTAGTGTAGTGAGCGAATTATTGGTTTCTAGGGCTTTAGCTAAAGCACTAGCGCCTTCAAGACCTATCTCATTGCCTTTAAGGTTTAGTATAGTGAGCGAATGATTGGTTCCTAGGGCTTTACCTAAAGCGCTTGCAGCTTCATAGCCTATCTGATTGTCGTTAAGAACTAGTAGGGTAAGCGAATGATTGGTTGCGAGGACCTTGCTTAAAGCGCTAGTACCTTCATAGCCTATCTCATTCCCTGAAAGGTCTAGTTCAGTAAGCGAGGTATTGGTTTCGAGAGCTTTGCTTAAAGCGCTAGTACCTTCATAGCCTATCTCATTCCTTGAAAGGCTTAGTGCAGTAAGCGAGGCATTGGTTTCGAGAGCTTTGCTTAAAGCGCTAGTACCTTCATAGCCTATCTTATTCCTTGAAAGGCTTAGTGCAGTAAGCGAATTATTGGTTTTGAGGGCTTTGCTTAAAGCGCTAGTACCTTCATAGCCTATCCCATTCTCTGAAAGTTCTAGTTCAGTAAGCGAAGTATTGGTTTCGAGGGCTTTGCTTAAAGCTCTAGTACCTTCATAGCCTATCTTATTAGAACTAAGGTTTAATTTAGTGAGCGAAATATTGGTTTCGAGGGCTTTGCTTAAAGCGCTAGTACCTTCATAGCCTATCTCATTTCCTGAAAGGTCTAGTTCAGTAAGCGAAGTATTGGTTTCGAGGGCTTTAGCTAAAGAGCTAGCGCCCTCCTTGCCTATCCTATTGTTATAAAGCTCTAATACAGTGAGCGAAATATTGGTTTCGAGAGCTTTGCTTAAAGCGCTAGTACCTTCATAGCCTATCCTATTGTTATTAAGATTTAGCTTAGTGAACGAGGCATTACTCTTTAATGCTTTAGCTAAAGCGCTAGCACCTTCATTGTCTATCTTATTCATATCAAGATTTAGCTCAGTGAGCGAAGTATTCTTTTCTAGAGCTTTGCCTAAAGCGCTAGCCCCTTCCTTGCCTATCTCATTCCATGAAAGGTCTAGTTTAGTGATTGAGGCATTAATTTCTAAGACTTTGCCTAAAGCGCTAGCGCCTTCCTTCCTTATCTGATCGCTTGAAAGGAGTAGTTTAGTAAGCGAAGTATTCGTTTTGAGGGCTTTAGCTAAAGCGATACTGCCTTCATTATCTATTATCCCTGCTTTAAGACTTAGGTGAACAAGGGATTTATTTATTCTAAGCCCATCTAGTAAAGCGCTGAGCTCCTCGTATGGTAGCCTTTGTGTCTTAGAACACCATTTATTAAGAGAATTATTAAGTAGGCCTTGCAGCTGCTCCATGACTTGAGAAGAAAAATTTTCTAAGTTATATCGAATAAGTAAAGGGTGTTGATGGATAAGCTTATAATGAGGCAAAGAAGAAAGATCACAGCCAGCCAAAGTTATACGCCTGAGATGAGGACAGCTTTTAGCTAAAGCTTGAATTTGTTTTGCCGAAAGACTTAGGCACCCCTCTAGCTCGAGTTCCTCTAAAAGAGGGGCGTCTAACTGTAGCGAGGTCAAGGCTTGATTATTTTTTAAAATAAGAAAACGTAGCTTAGGGGCTTTTAAGCTAAGCTTATAAAGATGAGGGCAGTTAGAGAGGTTAAGATGAGTTAAACAAGATAATTCGGGGAAAGAAAAAGACTTTAAAGAGGAGCAATGGCTAGCATCTAGCTTATTAAGGGCAGCAGAAGCTACGATTAGTTTTTTTAAAAGGGCCTCCGTTAAAGATTGGCAGTGGTGTAAGGATAAAGTCTCAAAAGAGGAGGAGGTCATGGCTTTTAGCAGAGCAAGTTCTTGCTTTTGCTGAGAAATATCTATAAATGCTAGGGCATTTTCACGCAAGTCATCAGTCAAAAGCTCGTGAAAAGGTGCAATATTTCCTTTTTGTATGGACGCAGCAACGGCACGGAGATAGTTAGGATGGCTTTGACTCATTAAAGTCTGCAGCTCTTTTAATGCTTCTTTAGGGATATAGCGTTCTTCATGCTTAACTAGATCTTTAGTAGGCATATTACTGGATTTTAAAAGCGAGTGACTGGTACTTGAGGTTACTAAGCCATGAAGGCTTTTTTCGTAAAATTGCCCTGGCCCTTTTAAGAAACGGCTATAGATTTGGGCGCTAGTATCTTGTAAAAGGTGCTCGTAATATTTTCCTAAAGGAGGGTCTAAGCGGATTAAAAGCTCTAGAGGGGTCAGATCAAGATTATTATTTAAAGCTCTTTGCAGGCGGGTAAGCTTTTGATAAATTTTAGCTACCGTCCTAGGTGGTAAGAGAATAGAAATTACAGGGCTTTGCTTATGGTAAGCATAGGCAAAGTCGCGCTCTTCTTCGGTAAAGAGTTTGGTATAGCGCTGCTGTTGTATGTCCAAGTTTGCTAACCAAGTGCGTAATATTTCTAATGGATCAATTTGTAAAAAGCGTTCTTTTGTTTTAGGATGAAGAGCTTCTTGCATTTGGTTTAAGCAAAATAGGATGCATTTGACTTGCAACTTTCCTTCTGTTGAAAAAGAAGGAATCAAAGCGTGATCATTATCGACACAAACTAGCTGTTCTTTCTGCTCACCTTGATGATTGATAAAAGATTGCAAGATGTAGTTATCAGGCTTGCCATCTTCTGGGTTAACTAGCATAGCTAGGAGCATCATATTATGCACCCGGTGTAAGTCTAAATCAACTAACGTATTGCCTGCTTTTAAGGCGTCATCTAAGTTTTGTCCTTCACTTGTTTCCGAAACTAATAGAGGGTAAGCGTTGCGACGGGCATTGTAGCATTTAAATAGCTCGGTTTCCGGTGTGCCATGTCCAATGAGCACACGATGGAGACTTCCTACTGCATATTCCCTACCTGCCATCTCAGGGTGAGGTTTAAAATGCAATTTGCGATGTAGATAGCTTACTGCTACGACTGCACTGCGTCCATGGGTGCGAGGAAGCTTAATAAAATCTAAGGCTGCATTTAATGGAAGCTGTTGCATGACTAGGGGGTGTAATTTGGCTCGACCTGAATCTACTCCTTCCCATTCAAAGCCTTGGCCAGTGCGTGGTAGGGTAAATAGTGCAAGAGAGCGCAGGTAAGCAAAGGCTGGCAATTGAGCTTCTAAAAGATGCAAAGCCTTTCCTAGCTCAGAGTTTTGCGCATGCATTTTGGCAAATTCTAAAATTCTAGCCGGATGCGTTTTAACGCCTGCTCCTTTTTTAGCTAGCTCGATAAATACCAATAAGTTGTTATCGGCGATGGCTTTTTCTAAGGGCGTTCTTCCTTGATGAAAGTGATCAGGGTGTTCTAAATCTGCTCCCTTGCTAACCAGCTTGGCTAATAAAAAAGAAAAGCGGGTGGGGGCATGGATAGCACGATTAATGAGAGGAAAAAGAGGAGGAGAATGCTGATCATCGACAGCATTAGGGTTAGTATCTTCTTGGGCTAGCAAAAGATCAGCAATGGAAAATACTTGCCCTTCATCTAAGTGAGGTGAATCATAGGTGCGCATCAGTTTATGCAAAGCTGTTTGTCCAGCTTCATCGGCATGGTTAGCTTTAGCTCCTAAGTGCAGGGCCAACTTAACTAATGAGGCTTTGCCTAGTTGGATAGCAATCAGCAAAAAATTCTGTTTTTGCATCAAAGAAAGAGGAAGACGAGGGCAGAAGGAGAGAGCACTGACTATCTTCAGGGGATCAAGCAAGGTAGGAATAGGGGCTGACCAGTTAAGGGCTGCTAGAAAGTCGCTAGCTTCTTCTTCTAATGGTACCAAAAAGGGGAGAGTATCCGTTGCAGTTAAAGTGGTAGGCTCTAGGAGAGCTTCCACGTTTGTGCGTTGACGATGTAGGGCTAGCAGTGCATCTAAAGGATTAGCATGCCTTTGCATTAAAACTTGATAGCAGGCAAAAGCAGTTGGCTCTAAAGCTTGAAAAAGGTCATAATGGGTCACATGATCTTGTTTAAGCTTATCTTGTAGGATTTGCAATTTTGTAAACAATGTAGACAATAATCCTTTAGGCAGTAAAAGGGGAATATCTAGCTTTTTATCGGCTGCTTCATCTAAAAAATCTTCTTTCGTTAAGTTTTTTTGATGAATAAGCCTTTGGTACTGCTGGTTTCTTTGGTCTAATTGCTGGATCCATTGTAGCAAAAAATCACGTGGTTTTAAAATCAAAATGAATTCTTTAACTGAGTTAGCGATCGGTTGGCTCATGCATCCTTTAAGCAATAAAGGCAGGCATTTTAAATGAATGCCATGTCCTTGTTTTGCTGGAATAATAGCAGGCTCAAAAGCGCGGTCATTATCAATGCAGGCCAGCCTTAAGCTTTCTATCTCTTGGTCTTTCCAAATAAGCTCTATAATGTAGTTATCGGCCTTACCATCATTAGGGAGAATAAGGAGGCTAGCGATGACTAGGCTGCTAAACGCTTCTTTATCAATTTTTTTTAGTAAAGGAGGGATAAGGCAAAAAAGCTCTCCTATAGACTTTCCTGGAAAAAGCTTAGCGATCCAGCGCAAAGCTAAAGGTAGGTCGATTAAAGAGGCTAAAGAAGCTTTTGAAGCTAGCTTAGGATGTAACTTTAATAGGGCTAAAAGTTGCCAAAAGTTATTTTCTTCTTTACTTTTCAAATAATCTTCATGAAAAGCACGTAAGCCTTGCTCTTCAGATTTTAGGCTAAACTCTCCCTTAGAAGAAAATTCGCTTAAAAGCTGCTCTTCAGGCAGCTGCTCCATCCAGGTTCTATACGCGCGGAAAAGCTCCTGAGGATTAGAAGGATAAGACTTATGCACTTCTTTTAAAAGAAAGGGCCAGCTTTCAATAACCTCTTCTGCCGTCAGTAAGCGTTCATCACACAATAAATCAAACATTTCTAAAACGCTAATAAGGTCAGCTAACAAGATAGCTTGAGGACGTATACTTTCATTAGCATGCCCGATGGTATAGCCTACCTGTACTGTACGGGCTTCCAAATAAGCAACCTTGCATAATTTCTCTTTAAGCTCAGGCTGATCTTTGAAGATTTGCTGAGAGGTTTTGCCCTGCCATAGTTGCTGCTTAAAAGCTTTTTTGGCTTCCTGATCCAAAGAGGCTTGCCAGTTGAAGGTTAAGACGTTGGAGATTTTAAGGAAAGAGGTAGGAGCTGCAATTAAAGAGGTGAGAGAAAAAGCTTGAGTTAAAGAAGTAGCCGCATATTCCCAAGCAGGGTTTAGATAATCAGAGACCACAGCAGCAGTAGGATTAGCTTTACAGTGTAAGCCTTCTAAAGAAGCGACGGCATGCCTGCCATGGGTATTGGTGCGGCAAGGCAGGCCTAGCTCATCGATAGAAAGCATAGCGCGCGCTTTGTTTATATCAAGGAGAAGAAAACCCACGGAATCCCCACAGACTTGGGCTTTCAAGGCTAGCAAAGCCTCTCGCTCTCTTAAGCTAGAGGCCTCAAGGAGCTGAGTTATAAAGTTAGTATAATAGGCCTCTAAGATTTTTAGCTTGTCTTTAAAGGAGGAAGTTGTAATTGAGGCTATAGTCTCTACAATAGCAGCTAAGACTTTATGAAAAGGTTGTAAACGTGGATATGAAGCCACACTTATCCCCTGTTCTACTATTTCCTTTCTTTGCTCTTCTGTGACTATAAACCAGGGTAGCTTCAGAGCAGGCAAAAGCTTAGCTAGTTTACTTTTTTCCTCGGAGGTATAAAGAGAAGACTCGGCATGAAGGTGGGCCAGAGTTTCTCCTAATAAATCTTTTTCTCTACCTAAATAGGCTGTCAGGCGCTGCATTAAAAGCTTTTCCTCAGACGTACCTTTGATTGAGAATATAGAGGTATTAAGAGGAGATGGGGAAGGAGAGCCTTTGTCTTCCTCGATAATTGGAGAAGCAGATAACACGCTCACACTACCTTCTGTTTCTAGTGGGGGCTCTTGATAAAAAATACGAGGCGACAGGCCTAAGCTGGGAGTTGCTTGCATATAAATTCTCTAAATTTTTGATTTTTTTATAACTGCTATTAATATTTAGGTAGAAAAATTTAAAAGGAGTTGGGCTTTAATTTCCTTAGCTCTTGTAAATAGGCATCCCTCACATCTGTTGTCAAAGCAGCACTTTCCTGCATCGTCTCATCAAAAGCTCCTATGAGTCCTCTTAAGCGATAGACTTCCCTTTTAATCCTTGCCATCTCGCTGCTCACCGGATTTAAAGAAGCATCGCAGTGTGAATGATGGGCGGGAATAATCATAGTCTAGAGGGGAGGAAATTTGCATAATTTTATTCCTTAGAAGAGAGAGTTAAATCACAAATAGTTTTGTTAAAAAAACAAATTTAGACTTTTAAATGAGCTTTCTTTATTTCGTCAAGGAAATATTACTATACTTTCTGGTAGAGGGTGTAATTAAAAGTGTTGGCAAGATAAGGAAGAATTAATACCTACTGAAAGCGTAGCAAAAGGAGGTTGCATATGCTTAACGAAGAAGAAGTTAATAATGTAGTAAATCGATTAAAGAATCATCCCAACTTATTAGAATCCATTAGAGAATTATTAGATATTACCGAAGGAATTAAAGGGATTGAAGTGGCGGATGATGCTGAATTTGCTCTTATTCCCGAAGTTAGAGGCTTAGGGAAAAAATGCCTAGAGGATTGGGCAAAGCATCAAGTAAATGAACAAGAAGCCAAGACTCGGGAAATGAAATTAAGGCAGCACTCAAAAAAAAACTAAGTTGGCATACAACATTTGGGATAGTAGGTATGGAAGAGAGATGCTTCCTACAAGCAGGAAAATTGATTAGACCCTTTTCTTTATCTTCTAAGGTTAGATGTAGAGAGTGTTTTTTACCATTAGAGCGAGCAATAACCGACTTTGGAGCAGATATTGCGTTTAGAAAATTAGGGGAAAAGATGAAGGAGCATTATGGAATTGAAGCTTCTTCTTCCATGGTTAGATTGATTACCCAAAAGCATGCAAGCAAAATAGCTAAGCTAAAAAAAGAAGCGTCGAGTCAAGAAGCAATCATTTTTCCGATGTAGGTGTAAGGTAACGATTAGCTTTTTGATCAGTGGATGGCGACTTGGAGCTATTCCTGGAATTTTGATTAAGCTTAAGCCTCCAACTGGACAATACGCGCTTCAAGCTTAATGATTATCTTTTTCGATCTATTTATCCACGGCTTTTAACTGCGCATTTTCAGCTCTTAGCTTTGTATTTTTTCTAACTAGCTGTTCGTATGAAGGTTGCATACTATTCAATAGGCCTTTTTCGAAACTCACATATTCAATTCCCAGTTATAGATTGCTGCAATTAAGTCGAAGCGAAGTGCAAATCTTTTACGTCTATTTCTATAGCGATCTGCTATGTTTTTAAATCGCTTAAGGAGGCCAATGACATTTTCATTGGCAACTCTTTCTCTTGATAAACTTTGATTTGCTTTTTTGTCTTCGTTAGAAAGAATCAATTTCATTCTTTTAGCCAAACCAAAATTGCCGCGTCACTTAATCTCCAAAACCTGTGGCTGCTCCTAAATGCCTGGAAGGTCTCCGCCCTTTCCTTGAATCTATTTGAAACAAAAGCGCTGATAGATCATTTGTGAGTTGTTTTTCATTGATAAGGATACGAATTGGTTTGACTTGCTTTTTTAATTTTTTTATATTGCCTTTGAAAAATAAAAATGCTAAAAAAGTCATCACTACCCAAGGAAATAAAATGCATCCTATCTCTCCGGCATCTATTGAAAGCTTGCCCAATGAATTGCTGCTCCCTATCTTAGAGGCTTGTGTAGTTCCTTCCTTATTTAGCGTCTGTAAAAGATGGCATCATCTGTTGGCTTCTGAATTGATGCCTTCTCTTTATAAACAAATAGGTAAAGTGCATGTTCCTCAAGGAAATGTTAAGGAGCAGGCTCTTATTGTAGATAGGATTTATAAGCTAGAAGAAAAGCTTACTGAAGCAGCAAAGGTAAATGCAATCTTTAAGCAAATCTTTACTTTAGCCAAGTCTCTTTCAACTTTAGAATCTAAAGAGAAAACAGAAGAAAAAAGAGGCTTAACTCTGGCTAATTACTCTTCTTATCTCTTAAATATTAATCGCCTTTTATTTTGGAAAAAACTTCCTGCTGGGGAAAAATACTTGAGCCGAGAAGAAATTAAGCACTTGCCTCTAGTAGAATTTAAATGGAAAACAGAAGAAAAAAGAGGCTTAACCCTGGCTAATTACTCTTCTTATCTCTTAAATATTAATCGCCTTTTACTTTGGAAAAAACTTCCTGGTGGGGAAGAATACTTGAGCCGAGAAGAAATTAAGCACTTGCCTCTACAAAAAAAA
>NZ_JSDQ01000029.1:0-28076 GCF_000813665.1 Neochlamydia sp. EPS4
CTTACCCCCAGAAATATACCAGTTATCTAAGCTGCGAGTGCTTTGGTTAAGCTTCAACCAGCTCACCGCTCTGCCTGTAGAAATCGGGCTGATGTCTAGGCTGCAAGTGCTTGACTTAAGAGAAAACCAGCTCACCAGTCTGCCTGCAGAAATAGTGCAATTGTCTCAGCTGAAAGGGCTTTTGTTAAATCAAAACCAGCTCACCAGCCTGCCTGCAGAAATCGGCCAGCTTTCTAATCTCCTACAGCTTCACTTAAATCAAAATCAGCTCACCGCTCTGCCCACAGAAATCCGGCAATTGTCTCAGCTGCAAATACTTGGCTTAAATCAAAACCAGCTCACCAGTCTGCCTGCAGAAATAGGTCAATTGTCTCAGCTGACACGGCTTTACTTAAATCAAAACCAGCTCACTGCCCTGCCTGCAGAAATTGGGCAGCTGTCTCAGCTTATCGAGCTTGAATTAGCGGAAAATCCTTTGGAAGATATTCCAGAAAAAATAAGGCAGCGTTTTCAATTGTAGAATGGTTGTAAGTGCTTTTTAAATTGGGGTGAGCTGAGCTGACACGGCTTTACTTAAGCCAAAACCAGCTCACCGCTCTGCCTACAGAAATCGGGCAGCTGTCTGATCTGCTTTTCTTCCGGCAACTAAGCACGTTTAAACTAACCTACACATTTATAACGACAAGAAGGTTCTCTCTTTTTCTGCAGATTGCTATGCTGGGAGAACAACCTTTCTTGACAGGAAGAAGCTAGGCGTATTGTATTCCATCATTCGATAGAAGAATTAAAACATTGCGCCAAAAAGAGCCGTTTCACTTAAATAAGGCAAAGAATCATTCTTCTTTTAGCCAAACCAAAATTGCCGTGTCACTTAATCGCCAAAACCTGTGGCTGCTCCTAAATGCTTGGAGGGTCTCTACCCTTGCCTTGGATCTATCTGGAAAAAAAGCGCGACTAGATCCTCTGAGAGTTGTTTTTCCTTGATAAGGATACGAATTGGTTTGACTTGCTTTTTTAATTTTTTTATATTGCCTTTAGAAATTAAAATAATAAAAGTTATCACTACCCCAGGAAATAAAATGCATTCTCTCTCTTCGGCCTCTATTGAAAGCTTGCCTAATGAGTTGCTGCTTCCTATCTTAGAGGCTTGCGCAGTTCCTTCCTTATTTAGCGTCTGTAAAAGATGGCATCATTTGCTGGATTCTGAAGTGATGCCTTCTCTTTATAAACAAATAGGTAAAGTACATGTTTCCCAAGGGGATATTAACAAGCAGTCTTTTATTTTAGATAGGATTTATAAGCTAGAAAGTAGTCTCTCTGAAACAGCAAAGGTAAATGCAATTTTTAGGCAAATCTTTACTTTAGCTAGTTCTCTTTCTCCTCTAGAATTTAAATGGAAGACTGAAGAAAAAAAATATTTTACTTTAGCTAATTACTCCTCAAAAGTTTTTCAAGTTTTTACCTTAGCTAAATCTATTTCACCCTTGAAATTTAAAGAGAAGACAGAAGAAAAAAGAGGCTTAACTCTGGCTAATTACTCTTCTTATCTCTTAAATATTAATCGCCTTTTACTTTGGAAAAGACTCCCTGGTGGGGAAGAATACTTGAGTCGAGAAGAAATTAAGCACTTGCCTCTAGAAAAAAAAGAGAGTTTCTTAGAGATTGGATTG
This sequence comes from Neochlamydia sp. EPS4, assembly GCF_000813665.1. Taxonomy (NCBI): domain Bacteria; kingdom Pseudomonadati; phylum Chlamydiota; class Chlamydiia; order Parachlamydiales; family Parachlamydiaceae; genus Neochlamydia; species Neochlamydia sp. EPS4. Next base: position 1,671 of record NZ_JSDQ01000029.1, read on the forward strand.
AAAAAAATTGTAAAAACATCACGGTTTTAGATTTATCTGAAGTAGGCTTGACTTATTTACCGCCAGAGATATGCCAGTTATCTCAGCTGCAAGAGCTTGATTTAGATTATAACCGCCTCACTGGTCTGCCTACAGAAATCGGGCAACTGTCTCAGCTGCAAAGGTTTAACTTAAATCAAAACCAGCTCACCAGTCTGCCTGCAGAAATCGGGCAACTGTCTCAGCTGCGAGCGCTTAACTTAAATCAAAACCAGCTCACCAGCCTGCCTGGAGAAATCGGACAGCTATCTCAGCTGCAAAGGCTTGAACTAAATCAAAACCAGCTCACCAGCCTTCCTGCAGAAATCGGTCGGTTATCTCAGCTGAAAGGGCTTTACTTAAATGAAAACCAGCTCACCGCTCTGCCTGCAAAAATAGGACGGTTGTCTCGGCTGAAAGAGCTTTACTTAAATCAAAACCAGCTCACCAGCCTGCCTACAGAAATAGGTCAATTGTCTCAGCTGACACGGCTTTACTTAAACCGAAACCAGCTCGCCAATCTTCCTGCAGAAATCGGGCAATTGTCTCAGCTACAAAGGCTTGACTTAAATCAAAACCAGCTCACCAGTCTTCCTGCAGAAATCGGGCAATTGTCTGGGCTGCAAAGGCTTTACTTAAATCAAAACCAGCTCACCGCTCTGCCTAAAGGAGTGGGGCAACTGTCTCAACTACGAGTGCTTGACTTAAGCCAAAATCAGCTCACCAGCCTGCCTACAGAAATCGGGCAGCTGTCTAAACTGTGGCGGCTTGACTTAAATCAGAACCAGCTCACCAGACTTCCTGCAGAAATCAGGCGGTTGTCTCAGCTTACCAAGCTTGAATTAGCGGCAAATCCTTTGAAAGATATTGTAGAAAAAAATAAGGCAGCATTTTCAATTGTAGAATGGCTTAAGTATTTTTTAAATTGGGGTGAGCTAAAATGAAATAAAAACTTTTAGCCATCTTATCTTTAAACAAGTAATCCGCTTTTCTTCCCGCAACTAAGTAAGCTTAAGCTAACCTACACATTTATAATGACAAGAAATTTCTCTCTTTTTCTGCAGATTGATATACTGGGAGAACAACCTTTCTTGACAGGAAGAAGCTAGGCGTATTGTATTCCACCATTCGATAGAAGAATTAAACATTGCGCCAAAAAGAGCCGTTTCTCTCAAACAAGGCAAAGAATCAATCTCATTCTTTTAGCCCAACTAAAATTGCCGGGTCACTTAATCCCCAAAACCTGTGGCTGCTCCTAAATGCTTGGAAGGTCTCCGCCCTTTCCTTGAATCTATTTGAAACAAAAGCGCTTTTAGGTTATCTGTGAATTGTTTTTCATGGATAAGGATACGAATTCGTTTGACTTGCTTTTTTAATTTTTTTATATTGCCTTTGAAAAATAAAAATGCTAAAAAAGTCATTACTACCCAAGGAAATAAAATGCATCCTATCTCTCCGGCCTCTATTGAAAGCGTGCCTAATGAATTGCTACTCCCTATCTTAGAGGCTTGCGCAGTTCCTCCCTTATTTAGCGTCTGTAAAAGATGGCATCATCTGCTGGCTACTGAAGTCATGCCTTCTCTTTATAAACAAATAGGTAAAGTGCATGTTCCTCAAGGAAATGTTAAGGAGCAGGCTCTTATTGTAGATAGGATTTATAAGCTAGAAGAAAAGCTTTCTGAAGCAGCAAAGGTAAATGCAATCTTTAAGCAAATGTTTACTTTAGCCAAGTCTCTTTCAACTTTAGAATCTAAAGAAAAAACAGAAGAAAAAAGAGGCTTAACTCTGGCTAATTACTCTTCTTATCTCTTAAATATTAATCGCCTTTTATTTTGGAAAAAACTTCCTGCCGGGGAAAAATACTTGAGCCGAGAAGAAATTAAGCACTTGCCTCTAGTAGAATTTAAATGGAAAACAGAAGAAAAAAGAGGCTTAACGCTGGCTAATTACTCTTCTTATCTCTTAAATATTAATCGCCTTTTAATTTGGGAAAGACTCCCTGGTGGGGAAGAATACTTGAGCCGAGAAGAAATTAAGCACTTGCCTCTAGAAAAAAAAGGAGAGCTTCTTAGAGATTGGATTGAAGAAAATTGTAAAAATATCCCGGATTTAGATTTATCTGAAGCAGGCTTGACTTACTTACCCCCAGAAATATACCAGTTATCTAAGCTGCGAGTGCTTTGGTTAAGCTTCAACCAGCTCAGCAGTCTGCCTGGAGAAATAGGTCAATTGTCTCAGCTACAATTGCTTTACTTATATCAAAACCAGCTCACCAGCCTTCCTGCAGAAATAGGCCAATTGTCTCAGCTGCAACATCTTCTTTTAAATCAAAACCAGCTCACCGCTCTGCCTGCAGAAATAGGGCAATTGCCTCAGTTACAAAGGCTTGATTTAAGCCAAAACCAGCTCACCGCTCTGCCTACAGAAATCGGACAGCTTTCCCAGCTGCAAGGGCTTTTCTTAAATCAAAACCAGCTCACCAGTCTGCCTGCAGAAACAGGTCAATTGTCTCAGTTGCAATGGATTGATTTAAGCCAAAACCAGCTCACCGCTCTGCCTACAGAGATTGGGCAACTGTCTCAGCTGCAAAAGCTTTACTTAAATCAGAACCAGCTTACCAGTCTTCCTGCAGAAATAGGGCGGCTGTCTCAGCTGCAAACGCTTGAATTAGCGGAAAATCCTTTGAAAGATATCGCCGAGAAAATAAGGCAGCGGTTCCTATAAGGAGTGGTATCCTACAAGAGTACTTAGAAGTAACTATTTCTATAAAAATGGGCAATAGATGGAACACAAAAAGAGTTTCATAAAAATAGCCAGACCAAGCTTCGCATAACCTATGCAAACCATCAAATCCTAATGATATTGCCTTGATAAGTGCTGCTCATAAAGTCGTGCATTGTGAAATAGCCTGCTATAATCTTATCTGTTTCTTCTGGATGCTTGATTAACGTATCTTCAATCCATTTCACTGCTTTATAAGCTGAGCTTCCACTAACTCCATAGCTTTGGCTAAGATGAAAATAGGTCCTATATTCGCGCATATATTCCAAGGCCATCCACAACATGTCTTCTAGACTTAGTTTATATTTACGCCCACCTTTAATCTTCTTGGCCTTATCGGCTTGCTGTAAAATTTGCACCATTTTATCAAAGGTGGTACGCTTGACCCCTGTCAATCGTCGGAAGCGTTCATCATCTAATTTCTCTATCTTATCAAATTTCATGGTGTCTCCTTAAATGTTGAGTCACCATTTTACTAAAGTTTGCATTTTATTTTAGTTTCGAAAGAGGTCTAATAGATGATTAAGCAAATATAAACTCTACTAATTACTTTATTTATCAAGAAATAATTGATGCCCAGTGACGGCTTACTTTCAAACATATACCTAAGCTTAATTTCTTTTTTAACGTAACAAGTTAGCCGGTAAACTTGTGAAAAGCTAGCATGAAGAAAAGAGGCTTCCCTAAGATGAAAGAGGGAATCGTTAAATTATTTTACTTTCTTTGATTTTGTTAAAATATCCTGGCAGGTGTGCTTATTACCAACTATTGAACTTATAAGGTGTAAAAGTTATAAAAAATCCTTCAAACCACTTTTGTAATAGAGCTATTGTTACCCTTTTACTAGTCATTACTCTAAAGGACTAGATATTTAAGCTTTAATATGCCAAGCATCTTAAAACTTTTAATAGTCAATTTTTTTATAGCTTGCTAAATTCCCTTCCAGAGATGTTCTAAGGCTTGCTTTTACGTTACCTAATAATGCTTAAAACGATAGGGTACCAAGTATGAGTACAGCTCTTCGGTTTAAGCAGCCTTCTTTTTGTGTTTTATGAGGTACAACTAAAGAAGGTAAATCCTCGATGATTAGAGCCTAGCCAGATGCTTATAGCTGACAAAAGTTAAAACTTGAAAATATAAGTAAGCATAACTTTTCAGCAAATCAAAAACACCCCTCTCTTAAATATTTATAAATTTTTTCATCCTGCCAAGAAGGTAGAGGTTTTAAACTTAAGAAATCCAGTAGACAAGTTTTTTATAGAAAATATAAAGTATTTTAACCCTTATAACTCGTGCCCATAAAGGAAATAATCATGCAGTATGTGAAATGGATAGTATTTTTAGTGGCTGTCTGTTGGGTTACTTTTTTTGTAGGCCTCAGATCAAACACCATTCGATCCCTACTTATTCTTCCTTCTAAAGAAAGTGTGAGAGCTGGTGGATTCAATCATACCTTTTATAGAAGAAATGCTTTCCAAGAAAGCGCTTTAGCTCACCAATTACTAGATGGGCTAAGAGGAATTGAAATTGGAGGTTCTGCCCATAACCCTTTTGGATTGAAAACTCTTAATGTCGATTATAGCGACGAGCTTTCCACACCTTTCAAAAGAGCAGAGGAAAAGACAGCAGGGCATGCCTTGAAAGTTGATATAGTGGCAAGCGGAGATAATCTCCCTTTTAAGGATAATGCATTTGACTTTGTGATCAATTCTCATGTCATTGAGCATTTTTTTGATCCTATTAAAGCTATCAAGGAATGGCTGCGCGTCGTAAAGCCGGGAGGCTATGTCTATATGATTATTCCTCATAAAGAGCGGACCTTTGATAAAAATAGACCACGCACTTCCTTAAAGGAAATTATCTATCGTCATGAACATTTAACTGCTCCTGAAGATGATGATCATCATCATTGGTCAGTTTGGGTTACTCAAGATATGCTAGATATATGCAAGCATTATGGCTGGGAGGTAGTAGCTGTCCAAGACATCGATGACAAAGTAGGCAATGGATTTACAGTAGTAGTAAGAAAAGGCGAGGAAATCAGAAGCTTATGAAGCGTTTTTTAATCTTCTTTGGGTGGCTCTTAATCTTACAGACCCTACATGCGGGCTATAAATATGAATTATCAAGTTGTGCCATTTTTATGGAAGATGATCTTCCTTATATGTCTGAATGGATCGAATTTCATAAGCATCAAGGTGTCCAACATTTTTATTTATATAATAATGGACCTGTTGACGTATGGAAAACTTATCTAGATCAATATGAAAGGGAAGGATTTATTGAGGTAATAGAATGGAATCATGGTAGCCAAAATGTTATAGAGTGGAATAGCATTCAAACTCAAGCTTACATGCACTGCTTGAAAAAAATTACCAAGGAATCTAAATGGTGCGCCATCATTGATACCGATGAATTTCTTTTTACACTACCTTACAAAAATTTGAGAAGAGCTTTAAAGAACTATGAAGAATTTGCAGGCGTGGTAGCCAATTGGGTAATGTATGGAACAAGTAACGTAGACTACATCCCTGAAGGGCAAAAATTGACCGATCTATTAGTGCGTAGAGGAGCAGTAGATGGTGATTTGCATGTTAAATCTATTGTTAAGCCTGCCTATGTGGTAGATATCATGAATCCTCATAGTTTTATCTACTCTACTAATAAATTTGCCGTGAATGAAAACAAAGAACTTGTCCATGGTGCTTTTACAGCGAAAAACAGTGTTAACATTTTTAGAATTAATCATTATTGGTGCCGAGATAAAAGCTTTTTAATCCACACTAAGCTTGCTCGCCGGCTAAAGTGGGGCCAGCCTATAGAATCTGTGCTAGAGATAGAAAAAGGATACAATATAGAGCATGATGATATAATTAAAAATTTTAATAATTATGACTAATGAATGGATCAGCATCAAGAAGGGCTAGATAACCCTCTAAGCAATGTGGATAGGAAAAAGCCTTTAAAAATTATTCGCAAGGATATATGAGAAACCGTGCCACCGGTTGACACGAACGTGGCAAGCTGATAAAATAGGTGCTCGTCCGTAATAAGTACACTGTAAAGTTTAAATAAAATTTAATCTATGAAAACTCCTTTAGTGTCTTTAATTATTCCTATTTGCGGCCCTTACGACTACTTAGAGGCTGCCTTAATCTCAGTAGCTGCACAGACATATGCTTCTCTGGAAGTTATTCTTTTAGACAGCCATTTTACTCTTCCTTCCTCTTCTATCATTCAAGATTTTATAAAATCTACAAAATATAAATGCATTTACCTTCAAGAAAATTTTCAAACTCTTGCTGAAGCTATCAACAGAGGTTTAGGAATTGCTCAAGGAGATTATTTAACTTTTCTCTCTCCTCAAGACTATTTTGCGCCTAATAGGATAGAAAGGCTGGTAGACAAAGCTATCGCTTCTCAAATGCATTTTATCTTTACACGCGTAGATTTAGTAGATCAAGATAGCCGGCGACATTGCTTTGATGCTTCTCAAAAAAGAATCTATGAAGAAAAAATGTTTGAAGTTATCCAACTTGAACATATTGAAGAAGCTTTTATGACTTTTAATCTTGCCATGACCTACGGTAATATGTTTTTTTCACAAGAGCTTTACACAAGCGTAGGTGTTTATAAAGAGTATAAATATCAAGGCAGTTTGGATTATATTGTTCGCTCTCTTATAAATTATGAGATTAGCTTTTTAAATGAGAATCTTTATTACTATCGCTATATAGAGGAGAAAGCTTCCCAGGAAGAGATCAGGCTTAGCCAAAAGGAGCGTGAAGAGATGTATCTCAATTATTTTGTGACGGTCACTCGTTCTGCTCCTTTAAATAAAAATGCTCCTTCTCCTTATGAGGGATCTAAAGCATTTCTCAAAGCCAAAAATGCGATAAATTTGGGAAGCATTTTGACTCGGTTTATCTGTATGCCCAAGATTACCAAATTCAATAGCTCTTCGGTAAATTTCAACAATAATTTTTCTCATTATAGTGGAAAATCTGAGAAGTTTACCCTTATTACACACGATTTAGCGCCAGGAGGAGGAGGATCTAAGCTAGTGTTAGATCTTGCTATCGCTCTTAAAGGCCAAGGCTACAAAGTTTCTGTCATCTCCATGCGCGAAGGTCCTTTGAAAAATGAATATGAAAAATTTAATATTCCTCTTTTTATAGCTCCTGCAGGCTGCTTAAAGTGGGATGAACCTATCGGAAAATGGAAGCGTCTGGGGGCACTCATTTGGGTCACTCTTTATTTAAACCTAAGGGCTTCCTCCACTGTTATTGTTAACAGTGCAGCCAGCTCTGCTCTTATGTTACCCCTTTTACTGTTTGCTCCTTTTAAAAAGATTTACTGGTATATCCATGAATCTTTTTCTCCTACTATTTATCTTAAAACCAACCTAGCTTTTCACTTATTAAAGAGGGTGAGTTATAAAAAAAGATTCAATTTTTGGTTCGGATCGGAAAGCACGAAAAATATTTGGAATAGTATTTTAGATGTCTCAGGAAAAGTATTATATTGGAGTGGATTAAAAGGAGGATGCTTATCGTTAGTTTCTCATAAGCCTATCAAAAATCTTCTTTCTATAGGGTTTAGCACTCCTAGGAAAGGTTTTCATTTACTTGTGGATGCCTTTATTGCCTGTATAAAAAAAGGGTTAATCCCTGAGGATGTGAGTCTGACCCTAGTAGGTTTACCCGGCTCTTTAGATAGTTATAATCAAGACATCATTTTAAAAATTCTTAGCGCTAATCTACAAGAACGCATTCATCTTATTTCTTGTATCGATATCCACCAATTGGATTCCTTTTACAATGAGGCAGACCTATTTATTCAATCTTCTGTGTTAGAGTGTTTGCCCTTATCTCTTTTGCAGGCCATGTCTTTAGGTGTTCCTATTATTTCTACCGATGTGAATGGGTGTTCGGAAGCTATTGTGCATAATTATTCCGGCTATTTATGTCGCTCTTTTAGTGCTAAAGCTTTAGAAAAGGCTTTAGTGGAAGCTATTAATCATCCTTTGCGAACACGTCAATTAGCGCTCAATGCCCAGAGAACCTTTAATGAGAAATTTTCATTAGAAATAACTATCTCAAAAATTAAAGAAGAACTATCGTTAAAAAGCAAATCTTCAATGAATGTCTTATAAAATCAACTATTTTAAATGAGCGCCTATGATCGCAATTACGGGCAGTACAGGTTTTATAGGAAATCACCTTTGTAATTTTCTTCCTTTCCCTCATAGACGCCTTGTTCGTCAACCTATCTCTACAATCCCTTCTCAACAGCAGTTTATAGGAAATCTAAACAATCCTGTGGATATCAATAATTTTGTCCAGCAGGCCGACGTTTTGATCCATTTAGCTTGGGTGAACAATCCATGGACCTCCGATGAAGATATTTTTTCTGATATTTCTCATAATCTTTTATCTTCTCTTACTCTTTTTGAAGCCTATGCCCAAGCTAATCCTCAAGGTCATATTATTTTTGCAAGTAGTGGAGGAAATATGTATCAAAAAAGCTCTTTAGTTTCCCATCAGGAGTCAGATCCTCCCCATCCTTGGAGTAGCTATAGTATTAATAAACTAGCGGTAGAAAATTATTTAGCTTTATTTTGCAGAAAGTATGGAATTCGGGGGACTGTATTGCGGATAAGTAACCCTTATGGTGCTCTTCTTCCTTCTACGCGTACAAATGGACTCATTGGAGTCATTTTTTCCAAATTAATAGATAATTCTACCTTAAATATTATTGATTCTCTTAATAGCGTAAGGGATTACATTCATCTAGATGATCTTTCCCATGCTTTTCATTTAATCATTAATAATCCTCCTGAAAAAGCTTTAGTGCAAGTCTTTAATGTGGGCTCTGGCCAAGGAACTTCTTTAAAAGAAGTCTTAGATACCATAGAAGCAATCACTAAAAGAAAAATTAATATTAACTTACTCAGTCATAGCTGTAAGCCTACTTTTAGCGTTTTATCTCCAAAGCTAATTAGCCAAACTCTTAACTGGCACCCAAAAATAGAGTTAAAAGAAGGCTTAGAGAAAATGTGGGCAAGTATTCATTCAGCACTGGCTTTATCTTAAAACCTATTGCCTGCGCTCTAACCCATATCTCTGCTTACCCCTGAGAGGATGCTTATATATTCTTTAGAGGCTCTTAAAACAACTCCTCCCTCCCGTTTCATTGAAAAAATTTATTAAATTAAATAAATATGATTTCTTTAATGAGACAAGCAGTACAGGCATCGAAGCAAAATATAGCCGAATGTTAGAAAAATTTTGTAATAGTAAATTTTTCCTTATGGCTTTATTTAATTTTAAGGAAGACCTATATTTATATTGGTATATAATAAAGGGCTAACGAGTAAAATAAGGGTAAATGATGAATCCAATCTTGCAAGAAATAAAACAAGACTTTATTAAGCCTGCTTTTGAAAAAAAAGCGCTTCAAGCTACGGTGCGTGAGTGCGGGTATGATATTAATTTATCTTTTTCCCCTAAAGAAAAAGAGATTCTTATTAATCATTTTGTTAAGTCCCTTTTAAAAAAAATAGAAGACCATTACCAAAAAAACAGTGAATTTGCTTCGATAAGCGCTACTCTTTCAAAAAATGTGGAAGAAATCACTAGGAGAAAATTTGAAAAGAAAAACATTTGTACTGTTTCTGAAAATTCTAGAGATTTTCATGACCAGTCACTTGAAGATTTTTTTCCTATATTTGATAGCGTTTTAAATTATTTAAATACTTGGAGAAGGTATAAATACTGAGAACTCACTTGAGATTTAGATAATAAATAGTAATAGCCTTTCAACATAAGAATTTTCTATCCTTGCTAAAAAGATGGCGAGGATAAAACTTTTTTAAAGCACATCATGTAAACAGTGTTGCTTATAAGGCTACTCCTTAACCTGGGAGCTGCTTAGCAGGTTACCATTCGAAGTTATCAAAGATCCCGGAAGGTAAGTTCCAAAGAATTAGAGGAAGATAAGAGGGGAGAGGATCTTGTTAAAAGTACTGTATTAAAACAAGCGAAGCGTCTAAAATAACCTTTTTTATGCCTTTTAATAGTGTTGTTTTGATTTATGAACAAGCCTACGAAGCCTTTTTTGCTGAGAATCAATCCCCATATAAGACAAGCCCAATATCTCAAAGATTTAATCGATTATCGGGAACTTTTATATTTTTTTGCATGGCGCGATATCTTAGTGCGCTACAAGGAAGCTTTTTTTGGAATAGCCTGGGCAGTCATCCGCCCTCTCATCAATATGGGAATTTTTGCACTGGTGTTTGGGCAAATCGCTCATCTTTCTTCGGGAAATATTAACTACGCTTCTTTTGTTTTAGCCGGTTTGCTTCCTTGGCAATTATGTTCTAATGCTATTGTGGAAGGTTCAACGAGCATTCTCCATCATGCCAATTTAATCTCTAAAATTTACTTTCCTCGTATTATCATTCCTACTGCACAAATTGCTGTACATTTTGCAGACTTTCTCATAGGCATGATTTTGTTGTTCTTTTTTTGTTTTATTGTTCAGCCTTTGAATTTTGCCACACTGATGGGGTTACCTATCTTTATTATGCTGGCCCTGCTATTAAGTGAGGGAGGATCCCTTTGGCTTTCCGCTTTGACAGTAAAATTTAAAGATTGTAGGTTTTTAATTCCTTTTGTTGTCCAAATTGGCATGTTTATTTCTCCTGTAGGTTACAGCACCAGCGAGATTTCTAGCCAATGGATCTGGCTATACTGCTTGAATCCTGCGGTAGGAATTATAGATGGATTTAGGTGGTCTCTTTTTGGTTTTACCTACCCTCATTTGGTTTATTCCATCGCTACTTCTGCTGTTGTTACGCTTATTTTAGTAGTTACCGGTTTTCTTTATTTTCGTAAAATGGAACGCTCTTTTGTAGATAGGTTATAAATGGGTAATTTAAATATCGTTGAAGTAAAAAATGTTTCGAAAAAGTATACGATATTCCATGATCAACCTCCCCTAGGGCAAACGACACTTGTAGAGACATTGGCTACGCACGGACGTCGCTTTTGGAATAGAATGAGGGGCCATAAACGCCGAGCAGCAGCTGCCGAAGAAAAGCAAACAGAAGAATTTTGGGCCTTAAAAGACATTTCACTAGCCATAGAAGAAGGAGACCGATTTGGGATTATTGGCCGCAATGGGGCAGGAAAGTCTACCTTGCTGAAGTTGCTATCACGCATCATCATGCCTTCAGATGGTGAAATTTTCCTTCGAGGAAAGATATCCAGCCTATTGGAAGTAGGCACAGGCTTTCATCCTGAACTAACAGGAAGAGAAAATGTCTTTTTAAATGGGGCTATATTAGGAATGAGCAAACGTGAAATTGCTCGAAAATTTGATGAGATTGTAGAATTTGCGGAGATTGAAAAATTTTTAGACACGCCCGTCAAGCGCTATTCGAGTGGGATGTACACGCGCTTAGGGTTTTCCATCGCCGCTTATTTAGATCCTCAGGTGCTGGTCCTCGATGAAGTATTAGCTGTAGGCGATGCCCCTTTTCAAGCTAAATGTATAAAAAAAATGCGTGAGCTGGCGTTGAGTGGCAGAACGATCATCTTTGTCAGCCATAATACCCATTCTTTATTAGAAATCTGTAATAAAGGAATTTACTTAGAGAATGGACGCCAGATTGAGGTCGGTTCTATAGAAAAATGTATAAAAGCCTATGAGCAAAAAATCAAGGAAACCTGACGAGTTAAATGGTAAGAATACTTTTAAATTGCTTAGATACCTTGGGAAAATCAATGGCAGGACCGGCCATTCGTTATTGGGAATTTGCGCATGCACTTGCTAAAAACCATCAAGTGACTTTACATGTTCCTAATCAAACTGATCAAGTCTCCCCTACGTTTACGATAAGCACAGGTCCCATCGAGTTTAAAAAGATAGATGTTATCATCACTCAAACTATTGACCCAAGCCTTGCCTTCCATGCTAAGCGTTATAAAATTCCTCTTATCTATGATGCCTATGATCCTGAGCCTTTAGAGCATTTAGAAATTTTTAAGCCCTCAGCACTTAAAGTAAGAAAACATCTTAATCGTGCGATTATTCATACCATTAATTTCAATCTGCGCATGGCTGATGCCGTAATTTGCGCCAATCATCGGCAAAGAGATCTTTGGATGGGCTCTTTATTAAGTTTAAAAAAAATTTCCCCTACCATTTATGATCAAGATGAAACGTTACATAAACGAGTAGGCATCGTCCCTTTTGGGATTCCTTCCCGCCCTGCTATTCAATCTAAAAGCGGTTTTCGCGAAAAATTTAATATTAAAGCTTCCGATAAGCTTCTCTTATGGGGAGGAGGTATTTGGAACTGGTTTGATCCTTTGACTCTCATTTGTGCGGTTAAGGAGCTTTCTAAGCAAAGAAGCGATATAAAGCTGGTTTTTATGGGAATCAGACATCCTAACGCCAGCATTCCTATCATGAGTATGGCCAATAAAGCAATTAAGTTAGCGGAAGACTTAAAAATTAAAGATCAGTTTGTTTTCTTTAATGAACAATGGATACCCTATGAAGAACGTGAGAATTTTCTTTTGGATGCAGATATTGGGGTATCCACACATTTTGAGCATCTGGAAACCCAATATTCTTTTCGCACCAGGCTCTTAGATTATATTTGGGCAGGCTTGCCCCTTATTACTACTGAGGGGGATGTCTTTGCAGAACTTGTCTTGAAAAATAAAATTGGCAAAGTTGTACCCGCACAAGATGTTCAGGCTTTAGTTTTAGCGATAAGCCAGCTAATAGATGATTCAGCTGAAACGCTAAGAATAAAAAGCAATCTTAAAGAACTAAGGGAGCAGCTTGTATGGGAAAAAGCAGTCGCTCCTCTTGAAGAAATTATTGAGCATTTAATAAATAATCCTCTTAAAAATTATTTTGCTTATGATCTTGCCCAAATATTGTATTATCAGTTTCAAAAATGCCATCCGTGGACTTTAGTGGAAAGATGGTGGATAAGGCGGAATAATGGAATCAAAACTTAGCTTTTCTAACCCTCGGAAGGTTGATATCCTTCTGGCCACTTATAATGGGGAAAGGTATTTAGCAGAGCAAATAGAGTCTTTGTTAAAGCAAACTCATCCTGATATCCATCTTTTAATTAGAGATGATGCTTCCATAGATAATACCCCCTTAATTATTGAAAGCTTTCTTTCTAAGTTTCCTGATAGGATAACCTTTTTCCAAGCTAGAGAGCGTCAAGGAGTAAAAGCTAACTTTTCCCAGCTGATGCAAGCTTCGACCTCTTCTTATCTGATGTTTTCTGACCAGGATGATGTATGGAAGCCTAATAAAGTTGAAAAATCTCTTTCTTGCATGATAGCCATGGAAAACAAGTATGGGGAACTTCCTTTGCTTGTCCATAGCGACCTAACCGTGGTAGATGAAAGTTTAAATCTGCTAGACCCCTCTTTTTGGCATTATACTTATCTTAAGTCCCCTCATTCTTCTAGCTTAAATAAACTACTGACGCAAAATGTAGTGACCGGGTGCACGATAATGATCAATCGTCTCATGAACGAACTGGCCAGGCCCATCCCTCATGAAGCTTTTATGCATGATTGGTGGTTAGCTTTAATCGCCTCGGCCTTCGGCCAAATAGGGGTCATTCATGAGGCTACTCTCTACTATAGGCAACATTCCACAAATACATTAGGGGCTCAGAAATTTTTTAATTTTTGTAATATAAAGAAAAAATTGCATAAGTGGCGCCAGGCTGATGAAAAAAAATTTCAACAGGCTTTTATTTTTTTTCACCGCTATCAGCAGTTGCTAAGCCTTTCGCAGCAAAAGATCCTAAAAGATTTCTTAATGCTTGCTCATCTTTCTTGGATGGAGAGAAAAAAAACAATTTACCGTCATGGGTTTTTTAAGCAGGGATGGGTGCGAAACCTAGCAGATTTTTTCTTAGGGTGATAGGAAAAAAAAGCTCCTTACCCTTAAAATTACCTATCAACAATAAACCATGCTTATAAAGAGTAGGTATGCTAGCAAATGCCAATTTATTAAAATTTTCTTTTTGGGTATGGCCCTATTTTGCCATGCTCGTCATAGGCTTAACGTTCCCCTCCGACGGTAACCATGGAATGATGACCCCTAAAAGTGGGTTGTTTCTTGGGTGTTTTTGTCTAATGATTTTTTATAGCTTTTTTAGAGTGCGTTTGACAATGCATCAACTTCGCCTCATCTGTTTTGCTTGCATTTCCTTAAGTTTTTTGTTGATTTGGATGTTTATTGGCCATTGGCAAAAAAATGAATGGTTAAATAGCGGCTTCGATCAATTTAAAATTTTCTCCATCACTATTGCTACTGTCATCATGACTTTAAATCTGGTGCACGAAGATTTAACGACTAAGGAAAAAATTTTAAAAGTGATTATCTACTCTAATTTTGCCTACTCGACAATTAAAGTGACAGTAGTCGTTCTCCACCTTTTGAAAATTATAGACATGTTTCATTTATTAGACCTTTTAGGGGTTCGTTATATGAGCATGGCCATGCTTCAAGGTAACTTATCCCGCTTGCAAACCTCAGTAGATATTATCACGCCTTTTTTACTGCTTTTCGTATTACAAGGTAATCGATTAAACTTAGGATTAAGCAAAAACTTTAAATGGCTATTTCTGCTAATTACTTTGCCTGCAATTTTTCTTAGTTTCTCACGTTTCCTCTACGGGGTGGTGGGAATAAGTATAATCTTATATGCCTTTACCTTAAACTTTAAAGGATTTTTCAGAATGGCGATTTTAACTACGCTAGTCGCTATTTTAGGGTTAAGTTGGATAGGAATAGAAAAAGTACAAATTCTTATTTATGAGCGCTTTTTTAGCCATGATAACCAGATGTCTGATCAAGTGCGCGTAGATCAGATTAATGCCTTAATGGAAGAGCTTGATATTTATCCTTTATTAGGGAAAGGTCTTGGAGGATATGTGGAAAAGTTAGTAAGGGGGGGAGATTTGCACCACTCTTATGAGGTTCAATGGATTGCTTTTCTCATGCAATTTGGAATCTTAGGCTTTATTATTTTAATGATCCCGGTAGCTATCATAGCTTACAAGTTATTTGCGCCACCCTTTAATCGATTAAAGCTGGCTTTTTTAGGTCTTTTTGGCGTATGGCTTCTCTCTGGGTTTACCAATCCTTTTCTTATTTCCTTAACAAGTGGTATTGTTTACTCCATGTTTCTATTGGTAAGCGATATATTAAAAACGCTCTCTCAGCAAGAGAGGGTCCTTGTGAGCTTGTATGATGAGTAAAGTAAAAAAATTGGGTAGGATTTGTACCACCTACTTAGGTGTCTCAGCGAGATATTTATTACGTGGCTTTAAAAAAAGATGCTTTTTTTCTTATTTACTCTCTTATTTTAAGCAGCATTTTTTATATCTAGAGAAATTTACTAAACATTTAGAGGAAAATATAGAGCTTGAGGATAACCAATCCTTTAAATGGAATAGATTAAAAGAAACTGTTCAAGGATTACATGCTCTTCTACCAGACAATAATAGATTTTATTACTCTATCTTAATTGATGCGACTCAATGCTCTAGAAAATATCTTAAGCAAACACTTAGGACGGCTTTAGATATAACAGCTCCCTATAAAGAAATTTTATTAGCTATTTCCAAAGAGTCGGACAAAGAAATAAAAAAATTACTCAATCATTTTATTCCTAACGAATTGGCAAGCTTAAAAGTATTTGATTTTGAAAAAAATCTTTCTCAAAGTGAGGTAATAAATGCTTTAGCTAGCTTCTCTCAGGGCAATTACTTGTTTATCTTGCCGGTAGGAGATTGGATGAGGCCTGATCTATTCTATCGCTATGAACAAACTCTTAATTTTATGGGTGAAAAAGATTTTACTGTATTATTCTGTGATGAATATCAAATCAATCATCACTGTATGCCCCTTCCAAAAACTCGTACTCTTAAGCCACAACGGCCTTGTTTTCCCTATGTATTCAACGATGATTTAGGACATACTTTGCTTATTCCCAAAAATCTTTGGAAAAAAATTGGAGGATTGCTTAAAGACAGTGAAGGAATACACACTTTTGATTTACCTTTAAGATTAGAAGCAGCCGGGGCTTTATTTCATAAAGTGCCTTTGCCTCTTTATGCGATTAGAGAAGAAAATAAAATTAAGCAAGAGACTCGTTATTCAACTTTGCCAGCGCTAAGAAATATTCTTAAATCTTTCGAAAATTATTCAAAAAGTAAAAAATTAAACTGGCAGTGGACGCCAGGCTATTCCAAATCAAGTGTAAGGGCGATCCCTCAGCTCCGTAGTATTCCTGAAGTGCATGTAATTATGCTTTATAAAGATCATTTCCGTCTCACCTTATCTGCTGTCAATCATATCATGAAGCAAAAAAATGTCCGCGTGAAAATGACTGCCATCGATAATAATAGCCAAGACTTTTCTATAGCAGAAAAATTGAGGGAATTAGGGGTAGAAGTTATTCGAGTAGAGGAGCCCTTTAATTATTCACGTTTAAATAATAGGGCGGTTAGGGAAACTAAAATAGCTAAAGATATAGAAAATATCCTTTTTCTTAACAATGATGTAGACTTAGATGCTGACGGTTTAATAGAGATGTGCCGCTGGATCGAACAGCCTGGAATTGGACTAGTCGGTTGCCGCTTAAATTACCCTAATGGCTTATTGCAGCATGGAGGCGTGATCATTGAATCCTCAGGAGCCGCTTTTATGAAATCTTGGCACCATGAAGAGAGGCTAGAAAAATTTCACCACCTTAGGAAAACTAATTTTTTGAAAGTATCAGCAGCTGTTACAGCTGCTTGCTGCATGATTAAAAAGAAGACCTTCCTTGAAGTAAATGGATTTGACGAAGTATGGTTCCCTATAGCTTTTAGTGACACTGCTTTAGCAGTTAAAGTGCGTGCAAAAGGGCTGCACTGTCTATATACTCCCTTTGCAGTAGGAGTTCATCATGAGAGCATTTCTCGTAAAAAAGTCAATATAGAGGACTATGAAACTTTGTCCTGGGTGCATCGTCGATTTGTTCAGAAATTATGGGAGAATGAAAAAATCCACTTCGAAGATCTTGAAAAGACAGAATATTAGAGGGATTATTAAAAATAAAAATGAGCGAAGATGTTATTTAACTCTTACCTTTTCATCTTTATCTATCTTCCTATAGTGGTAGCAATATTTTTTGTTTGCTGCTATTTTCACCTTAAGAAAGGTGCTCAGCTGTTTTTGCTAATCAGTTCTTTAATCTTTTATGCTTACTGGGATGTGCGGTTTGTTCCTTTATTATGTGCATCCATTCTTTTTAATTATATAGCAGGCAATCAGATATATAATGCTTCTACAAGCCAAGTAAAAAAGCTTTATCTACTATTAAGCTTAACATTCAATCTGGCTCTTTTACTGTATTTTAAATATCTTAATTTTTTTATTAGCAGTGCTAACTATTTTTTATCTTCTGAGATAAAATTATTAGATATCATTCTACCCCTAGGAATCTCTTTTTTTACATTTACTCAAATAGCCTATCTTGTAGATGTTTATCAAGCGAGGGCCGTTCCAGGAGGGTGGTGCTCTTACAGTCTATTTGTAACAGTTTTTCCTCATTTAATCGCAGGCCCGGTATTGCACCATAAAGAAATGATTACGCAATTTGACAACCCTGCCAACTATCAATGGTCTAGTTACAATTTTGCCCAAGGAACATTTTTATTCGTCATAGGATTAGCCAAAAAAGTCCTCATTGCTGATGCCATGTATGGATATGTCACCCCGGTTTTTGATCAAAATCAAACTCTAATCCCTTTTTTACAAGCTTGGATAGGGGCCTTAGCTTATTCTATAGAGCTTTATTTTGATTTCTCTGGCTATTCAGATATGGCTGTTGGGCTAGGGCTCTACTTTAATATTCAACTACCGCTTAATTTTAACTCTCCTTATCAAGCCACCTCAATAATTGATTTCTGGCGGCGCTGGCATATCTCGCTCTCTAACTTTTTAAGAGATTATTTATACATACCTTTAGGAGGGAATAGATATGGGGAGACCCGCAAATTAGCTAATTTGTTGCTTACTATGCTCCTTGGTGGAGCCTGGCACGGGGCTAATTGGACCTTTGTGGTGTGGGGGCTCTGCCATGGTTTTTTTCTTATGATTAATCATTTATGGCGTAAGCTTAATATTAAGTTATCACCTCTTCTAGGACAGAGTTTTACTTTTTTCTGCGTGGTAGTGGCTTTTGTTATCTTCCGCTCTCCTGATTTACATAGAGCTTGGATGATATTAAAGGGATTGTTTGGTTATAATGGAGTAATCCTTCCTGAAAAATATGAATATAGCTTAGCCTTTTTGAAAGCTTATGGAGTGACTTTTGAAAGGCTTCATTTTTCCAATGTACGCCTCTACGATTTGCTAAAAATTTTGGCTTGCCTGTTAGCTACCTTATTACTTCCCAATAGCATGTGGTGGAAAGAACGTTTTATTAAATATCCTATTTTATCAGGTTTAAGCTTGAGTGCGATCTTTATTATTTGCCTGATAGATTTGGATGCCGTTACTGAATTTCTTTATTATCAATTCTAGTATGCCTGATAAAAACCATCATCTCTTTCTTACTGCTTTTTTCGTTGCTACCCTAATTGCTCTTATATTTATTGTCTCTTTTAATTATTTAATAGATCCTTTTGATTACTTTAAGCCTCCTATAATTGTTGGATTGAATGATAAAAAATTAGAGAGCACACAGGAAAGATTTGATAAGGCAGCTAAGATTATAGTTAAAAAGCCGACAGCTATTATGTTAGGATCCTCGCGTGTACGTGCAGGTTTTCCATTAACCTATTATAATCAATTAGCTGGAGGGCAAGCTTATAAGGCAGCTTTTTCCGGAGCTCGCTTTGACGAAATCTTTGGCTACTTTGAACATGCTTTGTATAACCAACCTGATCTGAAAGCAGTTTTTCTTAGTTTAGACTTTTTTGCATTTGCAAGCCAGCTTGAGCCTGTAGCAGAATATAGGGAAGATCGATTGAGAAGGGCTTCTCTCTCTTTTTCCGACTGGGCCCAGTGCTTATTGTCACAACAAACTATTAAATTTAGTTGGTCTACTTTTAAACACAATATAAATCCTAAAAAGCTAGAAGAGGTGGCTGGCTATTATGTTAAGATTGATGAAAATGATTTTATCCTTCTTAATCCAATAATTGTCAAAAACCCTGTGCAATTTTTGAAAGAAGAGAAAAGGTTAATCTTCAATAATTATGAAATTGATGATAAAAAAGTGGCTATGTTTAGAAAGCTTGTGCAGAGGTGTCAGGAAAACAATATTGATTTGAAAGTAGTCTTTAGTCCAGCCCATGTTTACTATTGGGAAGCGCTTTATCAATGTAATTGTTGGAAAGCTTTAGAAAATTTGAAACGCCAGCTAAGTGCCATTTACCCTATCTACGATTTCTCCGGCTTCTGCGCTTTTAATCAAGAAGATTTATCAATAGGTAACTCTAATAGACGTTTTTTCGAGGTCTCTCACTTTACCCCTTTGTATGGACAGATTATACTGGATCGTGTGTATGGGAAAGAAAATGGCTGCCATGAGCAAGAGGCTGGTTTTTTATTAAATCCGCAAACAGTTGAATTATATCTAACAAAAATACGTAAGCAAAGAGATGACTGGATAGAAAAAAATTTTGACTTGGCTATTTGGCTGCAAAATCAACTGAATATTTAGGAGAGGGCGGCTTTAATCGTTTAAAGAAACTCTAGCTAGAGTGTCTAAAAAGGGAATTGCCTTTCCGAAAGCTCTCTCTCCTTAAAGAGAGGGTATGATGAGGTAAATGATGACGTAAGAAGTGGCTCAAAGAGCGTATTATAAAGCAGCAGCTCAAGAGGTTTTGTCCTCGCCATGACTCTTTTTAGATCCTTTTTCTATCCAACCTACCTCACATCTTTTATAGCCTCTTTCTCTATTTATTTAATGCTCTTTTAAGAAATTATATAAACTTTTTTTATATACTATGTTTTATTGGCGTAAAAAGTTTCGATGGGCTTTTTCCCAGGAATAAAATACTTTTGTTTGGGTCTCCATATCGTAACGTACTTGGATGCTAATATAAGGGTAAGGATGGCGATTATCAAAATTACGCCCCTCCTTTTTTTTGAAAAGCTTTACAAACACTTCTTTATTCATCCAGGGCAGCGTAGAGACATTCGTATCTTGCTTTTCATAACGGCTAAACTCTTGAAAATCTTTTAATCCTTTATATTTGGGTGTTTCCAAATAATAGTGATGAATAAGCTTAATAATTTCTTCCGGTTTGTTTTCCCATCCTTGGATATAAAAAGAGACCTCTGCGCCGATCATATGCTTAGATGACTGGTTTTCTATAGAATCATCTACATAGATATTATGCTGAGGGCAGCGATGGCCCGAGGTAATGACAATCTTTTTACCTGATTTATGCTGAAGGTAATTAAGCAAATTAATTAGAATAGGGTAGACAAATTCCTTATCATTATGCAAAGGCAAACTATGACGTTCCGCTCCTCCACAGTCGAAAAAACGTAAGGTCTCTTGCTTGCGTTGAACGACATGCGGAGGATTAAGGCTACTGCCTTTACAACGAAAATATTCTTTAGTAATAGAATGAAAAGAGTTGTTTTCCCAGGAATATAGAATTGGAGCTGATTGAGTAGCAGGCTCGGGCTTAAAAAGATATTCGTTGTGGCGGCGATAGATATATTCTCCTATAGCATTTTGTAGGCGTGCACGTTCACTTTCTGCTTCTTCAGAGAAAAAACAGCCGCTAAGAAAAAAGGGTAGAAGGAATGTTAAAACAACAGAAAAGCATTTCATATGAATAAATTAACTAAAATTGGAATTATTAGCTTATGCATTGGATAGATGATTATCAACTGTTTCTTTTCGATTTCGATGGTTTATTAGTTAATACCGAAGAAATTCATTTTAAAGCCTATCAGTACATGTGTAAGAAATATGGTTTTAATCTTGACTGGAGCTTTGCACGCTATTGCCAAGCTGCTCATTATCATGCGGAGGGCTTAAAGGAAGAAATTTATCGCGAGCTGCCCGCCCTTTATGAAGTAGAGCCTAACTGGGATGTTCTGTATGCATGTAAAAGAGAAAAAGTGATTGAACTTTTACACCAGGATATTCAACTTATGCCGGGGGTGCAGGAACTGCTAGAGGCTTTAGACAAAGCTAATATCAAGCGTTGTGTGGTTACTCATTCTCCGCAGGCGCTTGTGGATACTGTTCGCTGTCAGCTTCCTATCCTCAATACCATCCCTTATTGGTTTACCCGCGAATTTTACACTCACCCTAAACCTCATCCAGAAAGCTACCTTACTGCTATCAAACAACTTGCCGATTACCACGATAATATTATTGGCTTTGAAGATACTCCAAGAGGTATTAAAGCTCTCTTGCAAACTTCTGCTCACCCGGTGCTCGTTTCAAAAGCTGCTTATGATAACCTCCCTTCAAATGTGATTCGTGTCGTCGACTTTAACGTCTTAAATAATTCGCAAAAGCTAGAAAGTCTAGGGCCCTAGCTTAATACTTTTGCATGCTCGCATTTTTTACTGGTATCTACCTTTTCTCTTAAAAATATTTAATAAATTCTTTGCTTCTATCGAACGGCCAGCTATTAATCACCTTGCTTTTAATAAAAATATTAGTTTTTCCCAATTAATCATTCTAGTCCCCTATCCGCGCATTCCTTTAATGGCGCTAGCAAGCTATCTAAAGTTTCATCTTCTTGCCATTTACCTAGCCACCGATGAGTAGCAGATCTTGATCCCCAATTCGGTCCTCTAGGAAGATCCACCAACGTGACCCTGTAATCAAAATCCAGAATAATCTGTCACAGATTTTTCTGCAGGGAGTATGAGGCTTTCTCTTTAAATTTTTCGAAGGGCTTTGCTGCAAAAGCGGTTGTAAGATTCTCCATTGAGTATCTGTAAGTCCTTCAAAACTTCCTGGCATATGTCTTTTCCTTCTTAAAAAAAGAACACCTCACACATTTAAATCTTTTACTATTAATATGATAGCTTCATGATTTGAATAAAGTTTTAAAAACTATATTTTTCTTTAATATAATCCAGCTCTTCAAGCAGATGCTATAGCAAATAAAAGGAAAAGTTAATATTCATGAACCTTGATAAACATCAAAAGATATTTATCCAAGCTTTAGTTTTTTTCTACAATCTCCTAATTAGCATTGTCCTCTTTTTTAGGACACCTAGGCGATTGTAATTACATACTTTTGAGCAGCTCTTTATGCAAGCATGAGCTTAATGATAAGCTTTTAAAAATAATAAGTTAGTATGTAAAAACGCCTATTTTTTTATATCGTGAAAGTTAACCTTATTTTAACAATTATTTTTTTATACAAATAGTTGCTTTAAATATTTAACTATTTATTTATTTTCTCTGGTATATTTTCTTTAGGTTTTCATTCAAAGGCGTTTTTAGACTTTTTCTATTTTTCTTTTTTTTCATCTAATTATTTTTTAAATATAAATTGTTAATAAGTAATAAAATGTAACTTATTTTATAAAGTTTATTTTGTTGTTTAAAACAATTGTTTTTAATTATATATTGTTAATAATATATAATTAAAAATTAGTTAAAATATATAAGAATTCTTATTAATGATCGTTAAGTTAGAAGAAAGGAGAAAGTAATGATACCTTTACGAAAAACATTATTAAGTGGCGTAGGGCAGCATAATGCTCTGTCCCATACTTGTAAGGCTATAACTAAAAGTACTTTAGAAGTTCACCATATCATGTTGCGCACAAGTATTCTTTATTCTCGATCTTACTCTACGGGTCTCTCACTCCCCACAGCAGCTCGTCGTCATACCATCCAAGAGATTGGTAAGGAGAGGTCTAGTTGCGATTCTAAGGTGCAATGGGCTGCTCATTTTCACCAGTCTACAAAAAGCTCCCGCCAACCGACGCAGAGCGTAAAAGAAAGGTTACCTGTTGTCATTGCCATAAAAAAAGCTTTAAAAATTCATGGGGCTTGTATTGTACATGGTGCACCGGGAACCGGTAAATCTGAGCAAATTCGCTTAGCGGTTAAAGACCCTACAACATTTGATCTAAAAAAGAGGTTTCTTACTTCCTATTTCGAATTGCATGAAAGCACGGGCCAAGAGCAAGAACATCTATGGCGCGAGGGTTATTATGAGCTAAAAGGCCATGAATTAAAATGGTTGCAGGATAATTATGAAAGTATCAAAAAAGGCCTATTAGAATCTTCTTCTGATACTATTCTTTTAGATGAATTTGACCTCGTTAACACTGCTTCCTTAGAAGGAGAAGCCTTAGAAATAGCCGAGCTAATAGCAAATTTAGCACAAGAATTACAGAAAGAAGGAAAAAAAGTGGTTTTAGTCTTGCATGAGCAAGGATTAGGTTCTCCCTCTTTTCTTGAAAGTCTTAATGAAAAAGGAATAATTAAGGGGCCAGGTGCCATGGTTCAGACAGATTTTATATCTGCAGAAGACCAAGAAGCTATTTTAGAGCTAATGAAGCTTTCAACAGAAGAAAAATTAAAGGCTTTAAGATATGTACAAGGAGCGCCAGGAGCTTATGTTAAGTTTTTACAAAGGTTAGAACAAGGAGAGCCAGTAGAACAGAAGTATAAAGATTTTCTCATAGAAGCTCACTCAACTATAATAGATAATTTAGCAGTCATGGAGAAAATCTATCCTGAAATTTACACAACATTGCTAGCTATTTCCTCATCTTCTCTTCAGCAAAGGATCCGAGAATTAAATGAAATACCTGCTGATAAAAAACAAGAGCTATTGAAAACTAGAATGGTAGGAAATGTAGATGGTAAGCTGGTCTTACCCTTCCTAGTCTGCGATGTGCTACAAGATCAAACCATCAGAAAGGATGTGGGGGTCCTTCAGCTGAATAGGAAGATCTTAAAACTTCTAGAGGAAGAACAGCTAACTGATAAGGTTGCTCAAAACTTACGTATGGCTGCCCATCATGCGGATAAATATGCAGGGAGCCATTCTTTAATTTTATTGGAAGGCGTACAAGGGGTGATCCCGAATAAAGCTTCATTGATAAGGGAAGCTTGGAAGGAGCGAAAAGAAATAATTGCCCGCAAGATAAATGTAGAAAAAGACTATCAGACTGAAAGAAGTTCTTCAGCCCATCTATCCTGGATAAATGATGCTTCCACGATTACAGAATTGCACAACAGCGCTTTGGAAGTAAAAAGCGAGTTTTTAGCAATGGTAGCAGCTACTTGCCAGGAAAGTGGTGTTCACTCTTTTCATGGAGACGCAAACCAATTTCTTATCAAAAACCAAGAAAGTATGAATAGGAAAGCTAGCCTATGGGTAGGCAATGGGGCAGATTTTTTAGGGGCGCTAAAGAAGTTGAATGACACCATACGTACTACCTTTATTGCCAACAATATAGATGAGATGCGCCAAGCTATTCATATATTTGCCAAAGAATCTCGAAAAAGAGGATATGAAATAGTCTTTTCTAATAAGTTTAAAGAAGATTATTCCAGTGGCTATGTGGGTATTCATGCAAAGGTTTACTTAAAAACACCGCATACTGGAAAAAGAATTATGGGAGAAGTTCAGTTCCATTTTCTTCAAGTTCATGATGGCACAAATGAATCCATTAAAGAGATGTCCCATCGCTTCTTAGAGCAGGTCATGCGTAAGTTAGAAGATAATGCTTCACGTGAGAAAATTTTAGAAAGTACTGGCTTATCTAATCCAAGGAGCGTAATTAAAATGTGTGAGCAGGTACAATTAAATTTATTTGGAGCAGGAATAGATCAAATAAAAATAGGATAAAGGAGATTAGCTATGGATTGGCGTTATTATGTTACCCCGGCATTTATTGCACGTACTACCGAAGGAACAGTAGAAATCCGTCGACTTGATACGGACCAATGGGAAGACAAGTCATTCAATCAAGATATTTTCCATCTAATTGAACAAGATGGCTATAGT
Source organism: Neochlamydia sp. EPS4 (assembly GCF_000813665.1). Taxonomy (NCBI): domain Bacteria; kingdom Pseudomonadati; phylum Chlamydiota; class Chlamydiia; order Parachlamydiales; family Parachlamydiaceae; genus Neochlamydia; species Neochlamydia sp. EPS4. Next base: position 26,540 of record NZ_JSDQ01000029.1, read on the forward strand.
GTTCTAGAGGCAGAAGCATTAACTATCCATGAAAAATATAAGACTCTTCTCAATTATTAAAAAAATTACTTCTTTTTTAAGAGATTAAGAAAGAGATGCGAGGGGATTGTGGTGGGTTGAGAATAAATTGTCAAGCTACGACAAGCTAAGGCAGGAGGTGTAGGGGAAATACTAAAAGAATCTTCTTGGATAGAACGAATTAAATGACTGTTAGTAACAGGAATCCATCCGTCGGGAGTTTGCTCCTCGTAACCTCCTTGCGGGTGGGACCGAAAAAGCCTTCCTGTAGGGTGCCGGTAAAGAGGCATGGCGGTAGGAGTAGAATAAATAGTCATATATCTTTCTTTTGTAATATTTAGCTTAATTTAACTTCGTTGCTCTGTCTTTCTTTAGATAAGCAAAAAAACTAAGTTAATAGTTTAATAAAAATTTAAATCATTTGCAGCATGTGGAAAAAGCTAGTTGACCTTCTATAAATCTTAAAAGTAAAAGCTACTTTATGTCAAATTTTATGAGTAGTAGTTCAGGGTTAACGCATTTAATTTTACTTGATAAGTAAAAATATTTTCCTCACAACTTTTCCTTTAATACAGGAGAAGCCATGTCAGAGGATGACACCGTCATTATGGGATTTTTAAAAATTGTCCCCGACCCAAGAATAGAACGATGCAAAAAATACAGCTTAGAATCCATTTTATTTATAGCTCTAACAGGGATGCTCTGTGGGGCAGATAGCTTTATAGAAATTGTAGATGTAGCGGACGCTAATTTAGAATGGTTAAAAAAATATGTAGATCTACCTTATGGAATCCCCGCTCATGATACAGTTTGTAGAGTTTTTTCATTAATAGATAAAAATAAATTTTGCGAATGTTTTTCTGCATGGAGTCAATCACTGCAAAAACATTCATCTAGCGACATTATTGCAATAGATGGAAAAAGTCTTTGTGGAGCATATGGAGAAAGTTTAAAGGGCATGGCCCATATGCTACATGCATGGAGTATAGAAAATGGTCTTTGCATTGCTCAGCAAGCCGTAAGGGATAAATCGAATGAGATAACAGCTTTAAAGCCGTTGTTAGAAATGTTGGATTTAAAAGGATGCATAGTTACTACGGATGCCATTCATTCCCATAAAAAAACAGCGACTTTAATTTCAGAAAGAGGTGGAGACTATGCTTTACCAATAAAAGATAATGAAAAGGATTTTAAAGAAGAAATTGAAATCTTATTTACAGATGCCTTTAAAAAAGAGTTTAAAGGCTGTGATGCTGACCATTTTAAAACATTAGAAAAAGAACATGGTCGTATAGAAGAGCGCAATTATTGGGTTTTAGATGCAGCAGATTTACCTAAATCAAAAGAATGGTCTAACTTAAAATCTGTGGGTCTATGTCAGAGGGAGAGAACTCTAAAAGGAAAAGTGACGATAGAACAAGTATATTATGCAATGAGTTTTGAAGTTGATGCAAAGAGGTTTGCCAGAGTGGCTAGAGATCATTGGCAAGTAGAGAATAATTTGCACTGGATTTTGGAT